>JACQJN010000178.1 GCA_016205085.1 Elusimicrobiota bacterium
AATCCGTTTTTGGGGACACGCTGGAGGAAGTTTTTCCTCCCAGCTCCCGCACCTTCTCCTCAGCCTGATCGCGGGAGAATTTTTCCAGTTCTCCGGTGAATACCAACGTTTTGTCCGCCAAAGGTGTATCGGCCCGGATCTGTTTTCTGGGCTCCATGAATTGAAGCCCCATTTTTTTTAGTTTGACGATGAGCGTTTTAACTTGTGCCTGTCTGAAGAAGCCGTGGATGGCTTCCGCCACGATGGGACCCACTTCCGAAACCCGAATCAGATCGTCGAGGCTGGCGGATTCCAAAGCCTCTATGGTTTGGAAGTGTTTTGCTAAAACGCGGGCCATCTTTTCTCCAACGTGCCGGATGCCCAGGGCATACAAAATTCGAGACAGGGGCCTGGCCTTGCTTTGCGCGATGGCGGAAAGGAGATTTTCAGCTTTTTTGTCGGCGAAAAGATCCAGGACAAGAAGGTCCTCCTTTTTCAAATGGTATAGATCGGAGAAATCCTTAACCTTCTTCTTTTCCACCAACTGTTCCACGAGCACATCCCCCAGACCCTCTATATCCATGGCATCCCGCGAGCCAAAGTGGAGAAGCCCCCGTTTGATCTGGGCGGGACAGGAAGGATTGACGCAGATGTAGGCGACGAGGTCTTCTTTCTCCCGTACCACTTTCCCATCGCAAATAGGGCATTCTCGAGGGGGAAGAATCGGCTTTTCTTTGCCTGTTCTTTTAGAGGTGATCACTTTGACCACGTGGGGGATGACTTCTCCCGCCCTTTCGATCAAGACGGTATCCCCCACTTTAAGCTCCAGCCTTTTAATTTCATCGAAATTGTGGAGGGTGGAGGAGGAAATGGTGACTCCGCCGCAGGCGACCGGTTCCAGTTCCGCCACAGGGGTAATGGTTCCGGTGCGTCCCACTGAAAACACCACGTTTTTCACTCGGCTGGTGGCCTGCTGGGCCTGATATTTGAGGGCGAGGGCCCAGCGGGGGCTTTTGGCGGTTGTTCCCAGAATTTTCTGCTGCCTTAAGTCGTTTATTTTAACCACCAGACCGTCAATTTCATAGGGCAGGTTTTGGCGTTTTGCCTCCAAAAGATGATAGAAGGAAATAACTTCCTCCAGATTTTTAAATAGCCGGTTTGTTTCCGGTAGGGCAAAGCCCAGATTTTTAAGGGTTTGAAGATATTCCCAGTGTGTTTTAAATTCTATGCCCTCCGCTACGGCATGGGAATGGGCGAAGAATTTTAAAGGGCGCCGTGCCGTGACTTGGGGATCTTTCTGTCTTAGGGATCCGGCCGCCGCGTTGCGTGGGTTGGCGAAGGAGCCTTGAAGGGAGGAAAAGTCATGTTTGCCCATGTAGACTTCTCCGCGGACCTCCAGGAGTTCAGGAGGGTCTTTGGTCAAGAGCTTGAGGGGGATGGCTCGGATTGTCTTGATGTTAGCAGTAATGTCTTCCCCCGTTTCTCCGTCTCCCCGCGTGGCTGCCGTGACCAATATCCCATTTTCATAAATTAAAGAGCAGGAGACCCCGTCAATCTTAGCCTCCACCACGTATTCCGGAACCGTTTTGCCTAGGATTTTATGTGCGCGCTCCGCCCATTCTTGAAGTTCCTGGGCGGTGTAGGCATTGTCCAAAGAGAGCATGGGAATTCTATGCCGGACCGGTTTAAAATTATTGGTAACAAACCCGCTGACTCTTTGGGAGGGGGAGTCTGGTGTAATAAGTTTCGGGTGGGCCTTTTCCAATTCCAGGAGACGGCGCATCAATTGATCATACTCGGCGTCCGAGATTTCCGGGTCCGCCAAGACGTAGTAGCGATAGTCGTGGCTTCGGATTTTATCACGGAGTTTTTCTATATCGTGTTTAGGCCCTGTCACGGCAGAATGGTACGGTATTGCTTGATCTTGTCTAGGATGCCGTTGATAAACTTGCTGGAGTCCTCGGAAGAATACTTCTTAGCAATTTCCAAAGCTTCATCGATGATGACGCTGATTGGAGTTTGGGTTTCTTGAATCAGTTCATACGCGGATAAACGCAGAATATTCCGATCCACAGCCGCCATTCGAGGAAGCTCCCAGTTCTCCGCGTGTTTCTTGATATATTCATCCATTTCTTTTAGATGGGACAGAGTGCCTTGAGCCAGTTTCTGTGCGAAGCCAGTTGCTTCTGTGTCCAGGCCATCGGCTCCATCCGCGACGCTTTGAAATGCCTTTTCAAAAGGCATATGGGCGGCATCCACCAGGTACAGTGCCTGTAGGGCTATCTCTCGCGCCTTACGCCGCTTTCCCACTTTTTAGCTTTAGCATTTCTATGGCGACTTCGGCGGCCTCCCGGCCGCGGTCCAGTTTCCCTTTAGTGCGGGCCCAAGCCTGCCTTTCTGTCTTAGGAGTAATGAGTCCAAAGATACAAGGAGTTCTTGTTTTTAAGGCTACAGTTTGAATGGCTTTAGCGCAAGCGGAGGCGATATGGGTGTTTTGGGAAGTCTGCCCCTGGAGAACGGCTCCCAGACAGATGACCACTTGCCGGCCCTTTAGGGCCAGCTCTTGCGCCGCCCAGGGAATCTCATAGGAGCCGGGAACCCATAGGGTGGTGATAGATTTTTCAGATAACCCCCGGCGTTTTAATGTTTTAAGACAACTTCGGAGCAATTTTTGAGTGATGGGCTGGTTAAATCGAGCCACCACGATCCCTATCAATTTCCGCTTGGTGCGGAAATTAGTTCTAAGTTCTAAGTTCGAGGTTCTAAGTCTCAAGGAATTTTCTCTAAAAAGATTTCAGACATAGGACTTATGACTTAGGACTTAGAACTGGAGGTCACGACCTCCAGTTCTAGTAGATGGCCCAGTTTTTCCTTTTTGATCTGGATGTACTGGCGGTTGTGATGGTTGGCTGGAATTTGGATGGGAACTCTCTCCACCACCTTCATCCCATAGCCTTCTATCCCGACGATCTTGCGCGGGTTGTTGGTAAGAATTCGAAGATGGGAAAGTCCCAAATCCGCGAGGATTTGAGCTCCGATCCCGTATTCTCTGAGGTCGGCCTTAAATCCCAGGGCTTCATTGGCTTGGACGGTGTCCAGGCCTTGATCCTGAAGGGCATAGGATTTAATTTTATTGGCTAAACCGATGCCCCGTCCTTCCTGGCTCAGGTATAGAAGCACTCCTTTTCCTTCCTGAGAGATCCTGGCCATGGCTTGGGCCAGTTGACCGCCGCAGTCGCATCGAAGAGAAAAAAGGGTATCTCCTGTGATGCAGGAGGAGTGGACCCGAACTAAGACCGGCTCTTTCCCGCGCACGGTGCCCATCACCAGCGCCAAGTGTTGCCTGCCCGCCGATGAGGAGGGCTTGCCACTTGTCTTATCTTCATAGAGGTGCAGGGTGAATGGCCCGTATCGGGTGGGAAAATTGGCTTCGACTATTTTATGTACCAGTTTTTCCGATCTCCGGCGGTATTCGATCATATCCGAGATGGTGATTATCTTGAGGCCGTGCCGTTTGGAAAATTCAATCAATTCCGGAACACGGGCCATCGTTCCATCGGGATTCAATATTTCGCAGATGACCCCGGCCGGATAAAGTCCGGTCAGGCGGGCCAGGTCTACGGCTGCCTCTGTGTGGCCTGCCCGTACCAGCACGCCCCCCTCCTTGCTTCTTAGAGGAAAGACATGGCCGGGACGGATCAGATCCTGCGGTCGGGTATCGGGGTCGATCAAGGTTTGGATGGTGGCGGTCCTGTCACGGGCAGAAATGCCGGTGGTGGTTTTATTTCTGGCATCCACCGAAACGGCGAATGCGGTGTCTTTGCCGGGCAGTTCCTCTTGAGAAGATTTTACCATGGGGCTGATTTTGAGCTCATCTAACCGAGAAGCCTCCATCGGCACGCAAATTAGTCCCCGGCCATAAGTAGCCATAAAATTGATTGTCTCATCAGAAATTTTTTCGGCAGCCGCTACCAGATCTCCCTCGTTTTCCCTGTCCGGGTCGTCCACGACGATCACCATGCGGCCGGCATGGATTTCCCGAATAGCTTCCTCAATGGAGTTCGTCATATTATCGCTCCTCTTTCTTTCATGAGCCGGTCTAAATATCGTGCCAGCAGGTCTACCTCCAGGTTGACAAGATCTCCCGGCTGTTTCGTTCCCAATGTGGTTTGTGAAAGGGTGTGTGGGACCAGGACCGATTCAAAGAAATCTTTCCCCACGGAGGTGACGGTCAGGCTTATTC
>JACQJN010000195.1 GCA_016205085.1 Elusimicrobiota bacterium
CCCGAACCATTGATGAGCCAACTCATGCGCCACCACCATGGCGATCCGGAATTTCTGGAGTCGGGCGGAAGGGTCCTCCAGGGTCATCGCGGATTCTCTCATGGAAGTCAATGTGGTATTCTCCATCCCGCCCCACAGAAATCCCGGAATACCCACCATGCCGTAGCGCGGCCAGGGATAGGCGATTCCATAGAAATCCTTTAGAAACACCGTGGAGTGCTTTAAGACATCCATGGCAAATCGAGCTCGGGATTCTTTCCCCGGAGCCATATAAATTTCCAACGGCACACCGTCTATGGAATCCTTTAAGACACCGAACTGTCCCATCGCAATCGTCAGAAGATAGGTGCTCTGGGGTTTTTCCTGAGTCCAATGAACTCGGTGCAAGCTGGCTCCCTTTTTCCCCCTGAACAGTTTATCCGATAGTTTACGTCCATTGGATAACACATCGTATCGAGAATCAATCTCCACCGTCACTTCCGACGTGGCTTTATCATAAGGTTCGTCATTGGAGGGAAAAAACCTCCGGGCCGACGTCGGCTCAAACATGGTAAAAAACAAGGGAAGCCGGGCAGGGTCATCCGGATCCGCCACCCTAAAGAAACCTTCATGCTGCAGACCGGCTTGGCCGGAATACTCCACGGAAATTTCCAGATCCTTCCCTTTCGGTTGGTCTAGAGGAAAAAGGACAATCAGAGTTCCGGAGGCGGAATTCACTCGGAATCTCAGATTCTCATTGCCGGGAAGATTCTTCACCGCTTTCACACGTAATCCGACACAATCCAGTTCGATCTGATGCAGCGAGATGTTCGGCCGAAATCGGATGACCACGCTATTATTAAACCGGCCCGACAGAACATCTAGTTTCATGTCAATGGCGTAGTGGCCCACATCATAGGGCCTATTTTTAGGCACAAACGCCGCCCATGAAACAGAAGCGATGAGCGATGTGTGAAAAGTGATGAGTAGAAACGAAAACAAAAAACTTCTAAAACTTAGAACTTCGAACTTAGAACTGGGCTTTTGCAAATCTACTGAATGGGGGGTGGCTAGGTTTTGCTGGCTGTAGCAGGCTGTCCGGAAGTCGCGGGGAACCCAATCTTTCGCACAGCGAAAGTTGGGTAGTGACTGAGGGCCAGAGCCCAAATCTTTTGGGTCAAAAGATTTGAGGCGACCTGCGCTAGCAAATCCTAGACAGGACCCCAGTTCCATATTGCAAAAGTCCAGTTAAAACTTAGAACTTTCATTTATCCCCAACGGTACTGCACTCCGAATCCCCCCCGAGGCCAGTCACATTTGATGTTGTCGAAGGGGCAAAGCATTCGGCAGGCGCCACACTCGATGCAGTTTTCATAAGCCACCAAAATTTTCTTCTTGTGCTCCTCCCACTCATACACCTTGGCAGGGCAAACGGTAGTACAAGGTTTGTCCTGGCACTGCTTTACGCAAGGGCCGTTCTCGGTGGCGTCTTTAATGGAAATGTGAGTTTCAGGAGCTTTTTTATAATTCAAAAGACCTAGTTTGCCTTCCACATTCATATCGCCACCTTTCTTAAAGGCCATAAGTCCCGAATGATTCTAACGAATCCCCTCCGTCGAATCATCGAGAAAGCCTTTTTAAAATGCGCCCGCTTAGGCTGCCCATCCACCACGAATCGAAGATGGGCCAAATCACAAGCCAGTTTAGGATAGAAATCCAAAAAATTAGGACTGGATTCTACCGCAGCTTCCAAATCCTTGACATCATCCAAGTCCGGCCAAATATAGCTGGATTTAAGCTTCTTCTCATAGAGGGAAAGTGTTCGCTTTGAGAAATCTCCCTTCTTTTTTGCCTCCACCACCGTCTCCCCGGCCAACTTGCCGGAAGTCATAGCCATGTTGGACCCTTCCCGAAAAGCGGGATTGACCATCTGGGCCGCATCTCCCGCAATCAAAAGCCCATCATGACACAGTGGGGGCATAGACCGGAAGCCTCCCTCTGGAATCAGGTGGGAAGAATATTCCAAAGTCTTGGAGCCCGAGATGAGCTTCCGGATCAAAGGGTGCTGTTTGATTTCCTCTAAATGATCGGCGGGGCGCAGACCCTTCTTTTGATATTCCGAAAGTTTACAGCCCACCCCCAAGGAGAGAGTCTCCTTATTGGTGTAAAGGAAAACATAGCCCAACATTCCTTTGGTTACGGAGCCGAACATCTCCATGGTGGATCCTTCTCCCTTTTCCAGACAGAAGCGATCTTCTATCTTTTCCGCCGAAAGCTCCAAAATCTCCTTGGCTCCCAGAGCCAACTCCGTGGGCTTAAGTTCATCAATGAGTCCCGCCTTTACCGCCAGCATGGAGTTGACCCCATCACATGCGATAACGCAGGAAGCCAAAAGCTCATCTCCCTCGCTGGTCCGAATACCGGACACCTTGCCGTCCTTGCTTAAAAACTCTCTCACCGTCACGCCGGTATACAATTCCACTCCCGCCTCTTGAGCCTTCTTGGCATACCACTGGTCAAACCGCACCCGAATAATGGTGTAACAGTTGGGCATGTCTTTAACGAATTTAAGAGATTTATATCCCACCTGGACCCATGAATCTTCCGTGGAAATGCAGATTTTCTGTTCCGCAATGGGCCTTTCTAAAGCGGCCTCCGGTTCCTTCCAAAAACCAGGAAGGATGTCCTCTAGCATTTGGCTGTACAAAACAGCCCCCTGCACGTTTTTGGCTCCGGGGTATTCCCCGCGCTCTAGAACCACAACCGAGAGCCCCGCCCTGGCCATGGTGATAGCCGCCGAGATACCGGCCGGACCCGCCCCTACCACAATACAATCGAATGAATCAGACATATAAGTTCGGAACTGGACTTTTGCAAATCTACTGGATGGGGGGTGGCTAGGGTTTGCTGGCTGTAGCAGGCTGTCCGGAAGTCGCGGGGAACCCAATCTTTCGCACAGCGAAAGTTGGGTAGCGACTGAGGGCCAGAGCCCAAATCTTTTGGGTCAAAAGATTTGAGGCGACCTGCGCTAGCAAACCCTAGACAGGACCCCAGTTCCATATTGCAAAAGTCCAGTTTTAACTTTTAGCAATTTCGGCGAGCTCTTCCTGTCGGATTAAATCACAAATGACGGAAAAAGATTTGTTGAAGGCGTCCACCACCCCGGGATCAAAATCCTTAGAGGAACGCTCCCGGATATAAGCGCCCGCCTCCTCCGTATCCCAAGCCCTTTTATACACCCGCTTGGTCGTAAGGGCATCGAACACATCCACCACCGATATGATCCGCGCTTCCAGGGGGATATTTTCCCCTTTAAGCCCCTTGGGATATCCCGTCCCATCGAACTTCTCATGGTGGGCGATGGAAATACGGTACGCCAGTTTCAGAAGCCCCGACTCCGCCCCCTCCAACACCTTGGCCCCATACTCCGGATGCTTCTTCATCTCCTCATATTCTTCCGGAGTCAGCTTGCCCGCTTTTTTCAGTATGGCGTCCGGGATAGCCACCTTGCCTATGTCATGGAGAGGGCTGGCATAGCGGATATCCTCCACCTGATCATAGGGAAGGCCGTACCGGTCCGCCACCACCGCGGAGTATTTGCTTATATGTCTTAAGTGCTTGGCGGTATCTTCCTGATCCCGATACTCCGCCATCACCGCCAAGCGATAGATAGTCTCCAGATGAGAGTTTTTGAGGCTTTCATAAAGCTGGGCATTTTCGATCGCCGTCGCGGCAATCGTGGACAAAAGCTGCAGGAATCCTTCATCCTGTTCGTCAAAAGATCCCTTCTTTTTATTCAACACCTGAAAAACACCCAGGGGTTCTCCGCCCCGGTTTTTTAATGGGGTCACAAGCATATTATTTGTTTTATACCCCGTAGCCTTATCCTGCTCCTGGCTAAATCGCATATCTTGATAAGCATCCTTAATATTGATGGGTTCCCCGCTTTTGGCCACATAGCCCGCAATCCCTTTCCCTATCGGAATACGGATTTCCTTTCTTTCCAAGCCATGAGCCACCTTGGACCACAGCTCTCCCTTTCTCTTATCCACCACAAATACAGTGCAGCGATCGGCGCTCAAAATGGTCCGGACCTCCTCAGCCAAAATCTCCAAAAGGGAATCCAGTCGCGTCTCAATGGCCACTTTTCTTCCGAATTGCGCCAGGAGCAACTCCCTTCTACCCAAAGCCGATTTAGGAGGCATAATTTCGGACAAACTCGCTCAAATGCATCACGCGACAATCAGGATAGTATTTCTTCAATCCATGAGCAAGCTGTATAAGGCAGGAGGTGGAACTTGTCACCACCACTTCGGCCCTGGTGCTGGCGACATGGGATATCTTTCTAAGAAGGACCTCTTGAGAAAGTTCGGGATGCGTGAAACTGAAAGCCCCCGCTCCCCCGCAACACCACTCCGACTCAGGCAGCTCCACATACCGAGGACCCAAAAGGGCCTTGAAGAGCTCTCGGGGCGCAGAAACCACCCCCTGCCCATTTCTGGCCCGACAGGAGTCGTGGTAAGTAACAAGTCCAGTCCTAAGTCCTAAGTCCGACGTCCTAAGTCCTTCCATGGGAATCATTTCAATAATGTCTTTGACTTTAGTAGAAAACGCCTGAGCCTTGGGTTTCCAAACGGGGTCATCCAAAAAAAGCTGATCATAATTCTTGAGAAAGGCCACGCAGGAAGAGCAGTCCCCCACCAATAGGGAAACATTGAAAGACTGCATATTTTTCTTGGCCATTGTCTTGGCCGATTCCAAATCTCCATAATTATAGGCAGGAAGGCCGCAGCAGGAATTTTTAATGAACCGCCCTTCGCCGAAGAACTTTCTAAGCAGATCCACGGTGGCCAGCCCCACCCTGGGGTAAAGATAATTCGGACCGCAGGAAGTGAAATAGGACCACCCGGTCACTTTAGATTTTACCTGCCCGTTGGCCCCTAAATACTCATGCAAAAACTTCAAAGGAGCTTCCTGCACCTGGAATTCCGCCATCTCCAATTCTTTCAATCCCAAGGCTCTCAAAATTCCGGAAAGCGCTACCCACCGCGAAATCCCCAGCCGTCTCACAAGATGAACACACTTCAATTGCCAGGCCAACAAATGCGGATGATCTTTCAAAAGCCAAGTCAAATATCTCACCAGCCAATGGACCTTTCCCCCGCGAATGGTCCGACGCCCCTCCAAAACCAGTTCGGCAGTAGGCACATGGGCATAGCAAGCCGAGGTGCAAGCCCCGCATAAAAGGCAACTGGAAAGAACCTCTTCCGCCAGCGAAGCCTTTTTTATCTTGCCCTCCACCATCATCCGAACGACCTGGTTTCTTCCCCTGCCGGAGAAAGCCTCCTTCCCCGTCACCACATAAGTAGGGCATGCCGACAGACAATACCCGCACCGGCTGCACTGGCTGACGGAGTCATAGACGCCGCGTTCTCCCAAATCTGTTTTTAAAACTTCCAGGTGCTCAGCCATCAGCGCTCGGCAAAAATCCAAGGATTAAAAAGATTGTCCGGATCGAATGCCTGTTTGATGCGGCGATGCCAATTATTGGGAACAAAAAAATTAGAGCTGAGATATGAGATATGAGAGCTGAGAGGAAAAGGCTGAGCAAATACCTTAAGGGTAACGTCCAAAATAATGGCGAGGCCGCCCCAGGAACCGATCAAAAGTTTAGGGACATCATATCCCGCCACGTTCTTGACCACATTCCCTCCCAATTCCACCACGTCTCCATTCGCCAAAAGGAGCCGCATCCCCAACAGGTAATCCCGGACACCTCCCCAAGCTTTTGCAGAAATTAATCCGCCCAAACTACCTTTCCCATCCGGAATGGGCAGATAAAAACCTTTCTTTTTCAGTGTCTCCTTCAAAACGTGAAGCGTGATCCCCGCCTCCACGGTTAGAGTATAGTTCGAATCATCCAACTCCAGCACTTGATCCAACCCGTTTGTATAAAGGATATCCTCCCTGCGAAATGGATGAGACAGCTTCGTGCCCGAGCCAATAATCACGCTGGATATTTTATGGGCGCATCGTTCTCTGGCCATCTCTATTATTTTTTGGGCTTGAAAACTCCATCCCTTGGAACTCGGCCTGAATAGGATCGGCTCTTGATCCGAAGCCAAAGGAATGATCTTGTCGGGGTTGGAAAGATTGTCCGGATCCAAAAACTTCTTTAAGCGCCGGAACAGGTTCAGAGTCGGCGGAGTAAAAAGCCAGCTCATCGCCACCCTTTTGTCCACTCCTATGCCGTGCTCTCCCGAAATGGATCCTCCCAGGCTGACACAATGCTTAAGTATTTCATAGCCCGCCCGCTTCACTTGCTTGGTTTCAAAAAGATTGCGCTCGTCAAAAATGATGTTGGGATGAAGGTTGCCATCTCCCGCATGGAAAAGGAGCGCCATCTTCACCTCATGCTTGGCCGCAATCTCCTTAATGTCTTTCAAAGCCTCGGACAGCTTATTCCGAGGCACCACCCCATCTTCCACCAAAACATTGGGAGCCAGTCTGGCCAATGAAGCGTAAGCCCCGCGCCTGCCCTCCCAAAGCTTTTCTCGCTCCTGGAACTCGCGTGCGACCCGATATTCAAAAGCCTTATGTTTTTTACAGATTTCCTGAACGATCTTGGACTCTTTGGACACCCTGGAAGACGTTCCATCCAGCTCAATCAAGAGCACCGCTTCCGCCTGCAAAGGGTACCCCGCATGCACATAAGATTCCACCGCCTCCACCGTCACCCTGTCCATAGCCTCCAACGTCCTGGGAACGACGCCTGAGGCGATAATTTCACTGACAGCCTCTATGGCGCTCTCTAGGCTTGGGAAAGCAGCCAGAGATGTCTCGATCATCTCGGGCATAGGCAGAATTTTAAGCCAAATCTTGGTCACGATTCCCAAAGTTCCTTCCGCTCCTACCAAAAGGCTCATGATTTCAGGACCGGAATCTTGCAGGCTCCATTTTTGGATGTCTCCATTGGGCATCACACACTCCAAAGCCAAAACATGGTTGGAAGTGACGCCATACTTTAGACAGCGAGGCCCTCCCGCATTCTCCGCCACATTCCCTCCCAGCGTGCAGGCCTTGTAGCTGGCAGGATCCGGGGCATAAAAGAACCCCACCCCTTCCAGTTCTTTTTGCAGCCTAAAATTGACCACTCCGGGTTCCACCACCGCAAAATGACTTTGGGTATCTATCTCTAAAATTTTATCCATTCCCACCAGGGAAATAACCACGCCCCCCTTCAAAGGAATACAGCCCCCCGAAAGATTGGTCCCGGCCCCGCGGGCCACATAAGGAACTTTATGCTTAAGACAAATCTGAACCGCACGCTGGACCTGCGCCGCATCCCGAGCAATGAAGATGGCCTCGGGGCGAGCCCGATCCAAAGCGGCATCATAGGTGTAGCTCAAAATATCCACCTCATCCGTCAGCAGCCTTCCTTTATCTGCCACACGCTCCAATTCAGCAATAATTTTAACCTTATGATCCCGCCACATAAAATCCGGAACTCCCCATTTTTCGAGCAATTGATTTTAAGATTGCCTCTCTAATCTGTTTTGCTTCTACCCTGCCTCCCTCCCCTTGTTCAGACCCTCCCACGGGACAAGCAAAACCGAAGTCCCCTCCCAAAAACTCCAAAACCTCATCAATGTCCTCCGGGATTCGGGAGACCGCAAGGAAAATACAGGAAGACCTCCATCCTTCCACGGGTTGCCGCAGCCGGAATGAAATTTTTTCCAACTTCTCTCTTCCCAAGCGAAAATCTCCTTCAGAGCCGGGACACAAAACACCATCAGCGCCGCACAATCTTGGCAAGCTGCCCAACACAAGCTCAGGCGAAATCTGTTTTAACCAAGGCCCCGCAAAAGCGCCCTGGGCCAGAATCGCCGCGCGGCCGTCCAATATTTCCGCCGCCAAGGAAAGCGTCCCCAACCCGTAAGCATAGGGTTGAACCGCCACCGCCCTCCCCTTCATCGATATCACCTTTTCCAGTTTGCGGACCATGCGGTCAGGCCGATCCCCGATATTGGGAGCGTAAATCATTTTTCGGCCGGTGCGCTTCTCCACCTCCGCCACCGCTTGAAGCCCCAGTTCCAACCGAGCCTCAAAAGGACAGCGGGATAAATCCGCCATTTTCTCATCCTCCACAAGAATGTCCGCCCCTCCCATCCCAAACTCCAGCATGTCCCTTTTAATATCCGCCAAGGACCGGTTGTGAAAATTTTTCAGGATCCCCATAAAGAGGGGCTGTTTGGCCAGGAATAAAGCCTCTCGGATTCCGGACATTCCCCACCGTGGACCTTTAAAGCGCATCCTAAAAGATCGCGGCCAGTACGCGTCCTTCCAATACAAAGCCGGATGGATGGAAATTCCTCCAAAAATGATGGAAAGCCAGGAAGAGACATCCTGAGAGAAGAGGTCCAGGGGATAGAGGATCGCCACCTCATACTCCCGCTGCGCCAGTTCTAAAATATAGAGAAGTTTACCGGGGACCGTCTCAATGGGCAACTTTTGGGCAAGCGTGCGGTCCCCTTTAAGCCAGTAGACCGCCACCACCTCCCCCGACTCATCCGCTGCTTTCTGCAAATCCATCTGCACTACACCGGAGTCAACTTGGCTGTGAAGTGTCCTAGAATAGGAGGGACCTCCAAAATTTTAAGCCCCCGGATTTTTTTCTTCCTTTTTGCCAACTCCCCGAACACCTCGATCACAAAATCAATGTGGCTCTGGGTATAGACCCTTCGCGGGATCGCCAGCCTTAAAAGCTCCATCTTGGCCGGAGTAAATTTTCCATTTTGATGCTTCCCGAACATCAAGCTTCCTATCTCCACGGCCCGGACGCCAGACTCCAGATACAATTCACAAGCCAAGGCCTGAGCCGGAAACCGCCCCGGAGGAATATGCGGAAGAAATTTTTTGGCGTTGACATACACCGCATGGCCACCGGGAGGCTCCACAATCGGTATCCCATGCTTTCGCAGCCCTTCTCCCAAATATTCCACAGACCGAAGCCGGTATTGAAGATACTCCTCCTCTAAAATTTCTCTTAAGCCCTGAGCCATGGCCTCCAAATCCCTACCCGCAAGCCCCCCATAGGTGGGAAAGCCCTCTCCCACAATCTCCACCTCCCTGGCTCGGTCCGCCCAGCGCTTATCCTTCATCGCCATGAATCCGCCTATGTTGACCAAGGCATCCTTCTTGGCGCTCATAAGGCACCCCTCCGCATGGGAGAACATCTCCCGCGCAATGGCCTCCGGCGTTTTATCCGCATATCCAGGCTCCCTGAGTCTTATAAAATAGGCGTTCTCCGCAAATCGGGCCGCATCCAGAAAAAGCGGCACTTTATACTTCCGGCAGACCCGGCTCACATCCCGGATATTTCGCATCGAAACAGGCTGTCCTCCGAGAGAATTGTTCGTCACCGTCAAAATCACCAATGGAATATCCTTTCCCCTCTTTTCAAGAATCCCCTCCAAGGCCTGAACATCCATATCTCCTTTAAAAGGTCCCGGGGTGTCAAAATCCCACGCCTGGGATACGGGAAGATCCAGGGCCTGCGCTCCCGAAACTTCCACATTAGCCCTGGTGGTATCAAAATGGGTATTGGCCGGAATACATTTTCCCTTGCCGCCTATGATGGAAAAAAGGATCCTCTCCGCCGCCCGTCCCTGATGGACAGGAATCACCTCCGGATAACCCGTGATCTCCCTCACCACCTTTTGGAAAACATAAAAACTCCTAGCGCCGGCATAGGACTCATCTCCCCGCATGATCGACGCCCATTGCTCCGCGGACATGGCGGAAGTCCCGGAATCGGTCAACAGGTCGATCAGGACTTTGTCCGCAGGTATCTCAAAAAGGTTGTAGTGCATCTCTTCCAGGATCTTTTTTCTCTGAGAAGCGGCGGTAAAGCCCAAAGGCTCCACCGATTTAATCTTGAAGGGCTCAATGATGGTCTTCCAATTCCAATACATAAAAGAAGGATTTAGGGAACCAGAATTCCGGCGATGGTGGCGGTCATAAAAGAGGCCAGGGATCCAGCGATGAGCGCTTTAATGCCCAAACGGGCCAGATCCTTTCGACGACTGGGAGCCAAGGCGCCGATGCCTCCGATTTGAATCCCTATGGAAAGAAAATTAGAAAAACCGCACAAGGCATAGGTAGAAATGACATACGCCCGGTAGGACATCTCCCCAGGATGAGCGGCGGCATATTGGGCCATATGCAGATACGCCACAAACTCATTTAAAACTGTCTTCTCTCCCATAAACTGCCCCACCAATAGACAATCTTTCCAGGGAGTCCCCATCACCCAGGCCAGAGGAGAAAAGACATACCCCATAATTTTTTCCAGAGTCATCCCAGGAAACCCAAACATGCCCAAACCGTAGGAGATGATAAAATTAGCCAAAGCCAGAAGGGACATGAAGGCAACCAGCATCGTCCCCACATTGAGCGCCAGTTGCAGTCCCGTGGTCGCACCGTTGGCGGCCGCCTCGATGATATTGATGGAGGGATCTTTATAATCCAACTTGACTGTCCCCATGGTCTTAGGCTTACCCATCTCAGGCAGCATCATCTTGGCCATCACCAAGGCAGCCGGAGCGCTCATCACGCTGGCAGCCAGAAGATGCCCCGCAATGTCCGGGAAATACTGTTTTAGCATCCCCACATAAGCCGCCATGACTCCCCCGGCCACCGTGGCCATGCCACCCACCATCACGCACATCAACTCCGACTCCGTCATCTCCTCCACGTAAGGCTTGATAAGAAGCGGGGCTTCCGTCTGGCCCACAAATATATTGGCCGAGGAGGAAAGAGTCTCCGCCCCCGAAGTGCCCATAAACCGATGCATGATTTTGGCAAACACAAGCACAATCCATTGCATCACTCCCAAATAGTAGAGAACGGACATAAGAGAGGAGAAGAAAATGATGGTGGTGAGCACCTGAAAGGCGAAAAAGAATCCCATGGAACCTTCTTTGCCGGGAGAAATAGCCAGGGCATTGAAAACAAATTTTCCCCCCTCCTCCTGGAAGGAAAGAAGCCCGGTGATCACATCATTCATAAAACTAAAGAACCAACGGCCGGGCGGAGTCTTTAGAACCAGCAGAGCAAAAACAAACTGGAGGATGCTGCCCCAAATAATCGTCCTCCAGTTGATATGCTTTTTGTTCCTACAAAACAGCCATCCTA
>JACQJN010000224.1 GCA_016205085.1 Elusimicrobiota bacterium
AAAAGTAGAACAAGGAAAAGAGAAAATAAAAGATATTCGCGAACGTACCTATCAGTTCGGTCTTGAGATCATTCGTTTAATCAAAGGACTGAAAGCTAGTGACATGGTTGCTAGAGAAATTGGAATACAATTATTGAGAAGTGGAACCTCTATTTCTGCCAATTTGGAAGAAGCCTATGCTGCTTTAACCAAAGCAGATTTTGTGCATTCGACTAATATCTCTAGAAAAGAAGCTCGCGAAGCGAAAAACTGGTTAAGATTTCTTGTAGACTCCAATACCTTAGACAATCACCAAGTGATTAGTGTGTTAACTGAAAATGAAGAGATTATTCGTATTCTGACCTCGATAGTCAAAAAATCTCAAGATCGAAAAGTATGAACAGCAAAATTCACCCTTCATCCTTTTCTCATTTCATCCTTTTTCTCTGTATTTCATCCTTCATCCTTCATCCTTCATCCTTAGTCGCACAAACAGCGGACAATCAGGCGGTCATTCAGCAACACTACGACCAGGCCTTTCTTTATTATCGGGGAGGAGATTATGGGCGCGCCATTCAGAAATATAACGAGATTTTGAAGTTAGACCCCGAACAGAGGAGCGCCAAAAAAATGATTGAGGACGCCAGGGGCAAGGTGGAGTCTAAAAATAAAGATAAGATCCGCAAATTTTACAAGCTGATAGAGGCCGGAAAGTATCAGAAAGCGCTTTTGGACCTGCAGTTTTTGTTGGATCAGGATCCGACTCATCCCAAGTTCGTGACCCTTCAGGGTCGATTGGAAAAGATCATCCCGATCGTTCCTCAGGCTTCTGATAAAACCCAAGCTTGGCAGATAGTCCTGCGGGGCCTGAAGGGTTATCTTGGCAAAGAAGAAAACTTAAGACTGGCTTACAATGGACTTCGTTACTCCCAGGAGCTGGATCCAAAGGATTCTCGAATCAGCAAACTTTTGGCGCTCTTTACCTCCGAACATCCTGAAATGGCGCGGACCGATGAGGTGACTCCCGGAATGAAGTTTATGGAGTATAAGAGATTCGTCTCGCTCAATTATATTTATGACGGAAAATATCATTTGGCGGTGGATACCCTCAATGAAATCCTGGACTTGGAGCCTCGGGACATTGTTTCTTTAAAAAGGCTGGGCTCCTCCTATTTTGGTTTGGGTCATAAAGATAGGGCGCAAGAGGTATGGACGTCCGCATTAAAACTCTCCCCCAACGATAAACAGCTTAAGAAATTCCTGGAAAAAGTGAAGGCGGCTAAAAAGAGTAAGAATACCTCAGAGTCGCCGTCAACTCCACAACGTCGTTAGCCGGTTTTATTGTGTCCACGGTTTGGTTGTGGCCGGCCCCCAGGGTGACGGTGGATTGGGGACTTGTGTTATAAGTCCATTCCGTGTTGAGGGTAGTGGTCTTTAAGTTTGCGCGCAGTGTGGGAGAATCGTTTTTTGTGGAGCTGGTGGTTCCCCATAGCTGCGCGGCCAATCGCTGGGGGAGAACGGAGTAGCCCAAGCTGACGGAATATGCCTGGCTTTTTCTTTGAGAGGAATCCACTTTGTCTTTGGTGGTGGATTGAGAAGTCCCCAGGGCTGTTGAAAGCCGATGGAAAAGACTCCAGGTGGTGTTGAGGGTGATGGTCTGTGAGTCCAGATCGTGGGCGCGCTTATTCTTGTCCGAGAATTGACTGGTTTGCAAGCCCAGGCCGAGGCTTTGTCCTTTGAAGCTTTGGGTAATATTGGCCGAAAGAGTGGTGGTTTGATTATCCTGGGCTGTTTTGGGTTCCCCCTGGGCCGTATTTAAGGAATAGGTCAGATTTAATGTCGTGCCGGTAGGGATCAAGAAAGAATTGCCGGTGGTCATGATTCTTTGGGTGGTGGTAACTTTGGAGGAGGCGTTGGCCAAGTTGTCTTTATACTGGTTTACGGACGCCAAAAGACTCCACCACTCTAAGGGATAGAGATTTAGGTTTCCATCCAGCGTCATTCTATCCGGTATGGCGGTGGGGGCCCCGAATGATTTGAAATTGGGTCCCGTTCTTTGCGCCCAGGCTTTTGTTTTCACCAGCTTTTTTTCCCAGCGTATTTCTCCCCGCCAGGCGGTGTCGCCGACCCCCGCCTTAGAGGAGGAGGCATCCGTGAAAAACGTGCTCCTTTGAAAATCTCCCAGAAAAATAAGCCCATCCAAAGGATTCCAGGAGAGACCCAGTCCGGTCATGGGATTTTTCTGGGGAGTGAGGGTTGGCCCTCTAAATTTAGGAGATTTCGGGTCTGTGGAGAGAGAGCCCGCCTCATCCGTTCCTAGGATATAGTCCGCATAAATCTTGAGGGAGTCGAAGAATTCGGCTTCCGCCTTGGCTCCGAAAAGCAATCTCTGGTAGCGGCCGTTTGTGGTGAGGGTGCCCACGGAGGAAGCGACGGTTTGTCCTCCCACTAGAATCCAGTGGTAGCGTCCCTTTTCTTGTTCCAGCATGGCTCCCCGCATGCCTTGGCCATACACGCTTAACGGACTTAATGTGGGAGAGATATCTCCCAGGCTGACGATACCCCATGGGGCGTAGTAGTTGAAAAGAAAAATAAATGGTTCCACCAATTTCCCGGACTCATGAAGAAAATAGGTGTTGAGAAGAAAAGAGGAATCCCTTACCTTGCCTACCATGTTCGTGGTGCTGGCTCCGGAATGGTTTTTCCACTTATTTTTACCGGAGTTTTTATAGGCCAGTGTGACATTTCCACCTATCTTATATTTTTCCACGGGGGGAGGGGGTTTGATTGGCCGCTCCGATATAAGGAATGTTCGGTAGTCGGATTCAATTAGCCTCGCGCCGTTTCTGACCAAAAAAACGCGGTAAAATCTGCGACCCAGATAGGTTTCCGGAACCTGGAATTTTAGAAAAGCGCTGGCGACCGATCCTGGAGGGACGTCCTCTTCCGGGGTGACGGGATCTGTGCGGATTAAGTAGCGGTATTCCAGATCGTAGATCTCCGCTTCCCAGTAGTAGGTCCCTTTAAGCCAGTCCTCGGTTCCCGTGTTGACGGCCAGGACTTGGAAAGTGACTGCTTCTC
>JACQJN010000201.1 GCA_016205085.1 Elusimicrobiota bacterium
CTTATCAATAATGCCGGCATCCTGGGAACCCGATCTTCTCTGGCAGAGTATCCGGATAAGATGTGGGAGGACGTGTTAAGAATCAACCTCACCGGAACCCTGACCGTCACCAAAGCCGTCCTGAACTCCGCCATGTTGCCGGCTAAGCGGGGATCCATCATCAACGTCTCCTCCGGTGTCGGCAAAACGGGAAAGCCCTTCTGGGGAGCCTATGCCGTCTCTAAATTCGGCCTGGAGGGATTGACCCAGGTCTTGGCGGTGGAGCTGAAAGAACACGGCATAAGGGTCAATGCCGTCAATCCGGGACCCACCCGGACCCAAATGCGGGCTAACGCTTTCCCCCAGGAAGACCCCATGACCCTAAAGCCCCCCGAAATCGCGGTTCCCACATTCGTGTATTTAGCTTCGGATGACTCTTCCCAAATCACCGGCGGCTCCTTCGACCTAGATCCCACCGGAAACCTCGTCGGGGATTGACTTTTCTCCGTCCAGGGGTCACACTATTAGAGTGAAAAAAAGACCGTCTAAATGGGCCTTGATTCTCGCCCCTATTTTCCTGATAGGACTTATTGTCCTGGGAAAGCGCCAGCAACCGACTTTTTCCGCCGATACATTCCTGGAAGCCAAGGTGGCGGGTGTGGTCCAGGATGACTCCGACTCTTACCACACCATCATTTTAGTGGAAAAAAAGGATTTTCCCAAACTGCTGGGAGCCGCTCCCTCAAAAGCCATATTCATCACGGTAGGAGAAAGGGAGGGACAAGCCATATTGATGGCGCTGGGAAACCAGAAATTCGTTCGTCCCCTGACACACGAGTTGGCCTCCATCATTTTGAACAGGTTCGATATCCACATCAAAGGAATATACATCCATTCCATGCAGAAGGAAACCTACTTTGCCCGTTTGGAACTGGAAGGAAAAAAATCCCACTTTTCATTCGACTGCAGACCTTCGGACGGCATCGCCCTGGCGGTCAGAGCCAAGGCTCCCATCTGGATCGGCAGAAAGGTATTCAGTGAGACCGCCATCGCCATTCCCCACCTGCCCAAACACCGTCCCTCCCAGGCACCAAAATCCGAAAACCCGGAAAAACCAAAAACCGAAACTTAAAAGTATTTTAGGACATAGAACTTAGAACCTAGAACTTTTTTTATGGAGGGGATAAAAATAGATCCCAAGGAAGACGGGATTGTCCACGAAACCCTGCAGTTGCCCGCTCATCGCGTAAACCCCGCTGGGATGCACGGTATAGATTTGGGGCGCCTCTTCAAACGCCAAATCCTGAATCTTAAAGTAGAGGTTGCGGCGCCTCTGGACATTCACCTCCGCAACCGCCTCTTCCGTCAAACGGTCCATCTCGGGGTTGCGATAGGCCTGGGCGATCGGGTAGCGTCCTTGGCTGTGGAAAAACGGGAAAGCGAAATTGTGAGGATCCGGATAGTCCGCGATCCAGCCGCGAGAAAACATGGGCATCTTTCTTTTCTGGGTCTTATCCACGAAGGAAGCCCATTCCACGCCCCTTAAATCAATCTTGAACTTAGGATTCAGGGACTCCACCCCATTCTTCAACACCCGGCACGCCAGCTCCCTCAACTCCCCCCCCACGTTATAGGTGAGAGTAAAATGAAACCCCTTCTCCCATACCTTGCCTGCCCATGCCTTCCGGAAATGCTCCTTGGCCTTTGCAAGATCATACGCATGAAACCTCTGTTCCGGATAGTAGCCGGGCAAACCGGGAGGGATGGAACCCTTCGCCCTCTGGGCCTTTCCCCCGTAGGCATCCTTTAAAAAGCGGTCATAATCAAAGGAATACGCGAAGCCTTTTCTCAAATCCTTATCCTTGAAAAAATCGGGAGGGATCCCTTTCCCATTCAGCTTTCCCGAACCGATATCCGGGTTGGCCTCAGAGTTGATTTCGAACGTAAAGAAAAGGACGGGATCCGTCATCAGTCGGGGAAGATCATCCTGCAAACGGACCCCCGTCACATCCTTGAGTTGGGAAACGAAGGAGCGTGGGACATCGATGATGTCCGCCCCGCCTCCCTGAAGCAGTAGCCTCCGAGTGGAAAACTCCGGAACGGCTGTCATCACGATCCTTTTTAAACTCGCGGGAGTTCTCCAGTAACGCTCATTCCGGACCAAAAGCACCTGTTTGGAGGTGCGGTCCCACCTTTCCAACAGAAAAGGCCCCGTTCCATTCATGTGATCGAAAAAGTAGGAATTCTCTTTATTGGGATTGTTGTATTTTCGCCAGGTAGACTCTTGGCCATCCCAATCCTCATAGATCACGGCCCAGTTCTTAGACACGATGTAAGACCAACGGGCCATGATCGCTAAAAAGGGAGCAAAGGGCCTTTTAAGCCGTATAACAACCCTATCTCCTTTTATCTGCACCGCCTTTTCCGCTTCCTTAAAATCCAGTTGGATGTTTCCCTGGCTATCCCGCGTGCTTCCCACACCTAGGATCGGCTCTAAAAGAAGGGAGGAGGGTCCCCCAGCATGATCCTGAAGCATGAATCTTAAAAGACTGTACTTCACATCTTCAGGAGTCATCTCGGAACCGTCCTGAAACAGAACTCCCCTTCGGATGGGAAAAGTATAGGTTAAACCGTCTTGGGAGATGAGTCCATTTTCCAAGCTGGGCACCCGCGTAGCCAGAAGGGGCTTGAATTTCTCCAGGGAGCTTCCATCAAAACCGATCAACGTCTCATATACATTGAAGATCAATCCCTGGCTCACGGCGTCATAGGGATAGGTCGGGTCCAGACTCTCCACCTCCCCCACGTAAGCATAGGTCAAGGTTCCCGTATCTTTTGCGAAAGATGCGGAAACCAGGAATGGCAAGGTTACAACAGCGGAAAAAAATAGATGCCTAGCCCCCTTCGCAGAGCTCCGGGGGCCAGCGGTCCCCTCAGAAAGGGGACCCCATCCGCTAGAAGAATGTTCCAAAGTAGATAGTCCTCCCCTCTAAGATTTTCTCTTCCTCTACCTGATCCCAAGCCCGCCCCATCCTTTCTTCAAAAGCTATCTCCCGGACGATGTTGGATTCGCCGCTAGCTTCCAGGATATTGCCCTGTCCGGCGTAGATCATCACATGCTTGATCTTATCCGGAGATCCTTTCTCGGATAAAAAAACAAGATCTCCCTCTTTCACATACTCTCGCTTCAAGCGTTTTGACTTCAAATACTGATCCTGGGCGTTGCGGGGGACATCCATCCCCGCCACCCGGTAACTTAAATTCACCAGTCCGGAACAGTCCACCCCGCCCTGTCCTCCCGCCACTGAAGCCGCCACGCGCCCCCCCCAAAAGTAGCTGTCTCCCAAAAAAAGGCGCGCAGTAGTCAATATCAAATGGCGGGCGGACAGGGCCGTCTCTTCCCGAACCTGTCCCAGGCTTTGGGAAAAAATATCGCCCCTCATAAAACCAGGAAGAAGGATTTGGCTCTCCCCCTCGCTTCCTTCTGCGGCCTCCAAAACCCGCAACCGGGTTCCCACCGAAATCTTAAAAACCTTGGGTTTCTCCTTCTTCTCGGCCGAGACCACCCGCACCTCGGCAAATTTATCCTGAACCACCGCATTGATAGAGTGGAGAGGATCCAAAGGCAAAAGATCGGATACCTTGACCCAGCCCGTGTAAGGCCCCCAACCTGACTTCTGATTCCAGTGCTCCTGCTCTGTGGCCTGAACCTTGGCCCAATCCTTCTGAGCCTCCAGCACCGAGACTCTTTCTCCATACAAAAGTTGACTTTCTTGAAAGTGATCCCTCGAAGGATTCCGGTTAGATAGGGGTTTAGGCTCCTTTCTTAAATGAGCAAAAGGAACCCCCACCACCATCTCCTTGGGCCAGAGAGGAGTCACCCGATAAGCCAGCCCCGCCTTATGTCCCAGCCACGCCTTGGCAAACTCGTTCCTTCGGTACACCCGGCGAACTTTCGAAGCCTTGGGAGCCGCCGGATCATTCACAATCACATCACCCTTTTTGTCAAATCCCCTCACCACCAAAAGATGCCCCTTCGTTTTTTTGATGGGGGCTCCTTTCAATTCTCCGGGCTCGAATGCCAGGCTGATCACGGTAGGGCGCCCCGCGCGAACCTCCGCCTCCAACTCCTCCATGGAGTTCAATCGAACGGCATAGGCCTCCATACCCTGCAGTCCGGCGTAGGCGGTATTTAAAAACCAGTTCCCGTATATTTTCTCCGCTCCATCATAAGCTCCCCGTACCGCATCCGCCGTGCTCACTTTTTTCTTCCAATAGGACAGCACCATCCCGACTGAAGTGGGGCTGCAGATATCTTTGGCGTACTCAGCCTGTTCCGTCATTTGGGAACGGAGCGGGACCTCTAAATCCATGGGTACCCGCCTGTCCGCTACCCTCCTATCCAGCCCGAAATCCGCGGCGGTCTTTGTAGAAGATGTGTCCGTGTAAGTCACCGCCACCAATCGCAGAACAGGGCCCTTCTTGGACTTGGAATCCCCTCGAGTCAAAGTGAGGCGATACCGGAAAACATCCGCAGGCTTTTTGAGTTTCAATGTATCCACATCCACACGTCCCTGTTCCTCCCCTTCTAATGCAGTAGGCCCGGACTGGCTTTCCCCACCCTCCGCAGAAAATCTTCCCATAACAAACCACCGGCTCCAGTCCCCCTCCACGAACCTCACCTGCACCTCCACCGAAAAACCGGTCTTGGGAGGGAGGTCCGCATTGGCGGAAGCCACCAACTCCTGGAAAGGGTACAGCGCCGAGAGGGCATCCGATTCCACGCTCCCCTGTTTTCCCTTTCCCAAAGTGAAAAGCCCCTCAGAGAACTCCACCGCCCGAACCCCTTTCAATTTGGCGGAACGGAATTGGACTGGAGCCGAATGGACAACAAGCCCGCTCCTCTCAGCCGCCGAGGCCAAGTGGAGCGCAGTCAAAGAAAGGATCATCCAAAAACTCAAAAACTACTCCTGGTATATCTTCCCTGCGACCAAAGCCCCCACCGCGCATTCAAAAAGGCCGGTGACGAACATGACCACGGGAGGCTTCAACCCATAAACCTCCACTAAAAACATGATCCCTACCCAGCTCCAGTACACCAGCACCCAACCCGCCGCACCCACTTTTACAGCCGTCGCGGGACCCGGACCCAGTCTGGGCCTGACCGCCGCATAGAGATAGGCCAACACCAAGCCCACACACAGGGGAAGCCCCACATGAAAAAGAAAGGCGATATTGCCAGGCTGCTTTAGATGTCCCAACTGGGTCATCAACTCCCATCGGCTGCCCAGAATTCCGACATGCACGATGAACTGAATTACCATCATCACCAACCCTGCCACAACCCCACCAATGACGACGCGTTTTGTATTCATATTTCTCCTCGTTATAGGTTTCGGGGAGCCCGGACTTGAACCGGGAACCTCTTGCTCCCAAAGCAAGCGCTCTGGCCACTTGAGCTACTCCCCGACAATGTCACATCCCATGGTCACAGAGTGTCCTGTGCGAAGTCACAGGGCCGTCCCTGTCGCCACCCATCATAGAATATTTTGTATCTGTGAGGAACTACCCCGGATTTTTCAGTTGAAAAATCCTCTGCGCAGTGCGCAGGACGCGCTTCGCGCTGGGTTGCCCCGTGCAGCACAGCCGCAGAGCGGCAGTACTGCACGCCCTTTGGGGAATTCTGCACTATTTTGTACGGTATGTTTAGACGGGAAAGCTATCTCAACTGCAGAATTCGGGCTACTGTGGGCGATTGGAAAGGAAACCGTCGTCTGTAAATAAAGTGTAATTCACGTAACGATTCCGTTCTATCGATTGCACTCGGGAATCCTTGAAAACAATGACCGTTTTGGAAAATCCATCCACGATCTGCACTCCGAAGGCATCCAGATTATTGGAACCGGAAAAACCATAGAGCCACTCCTCTTTGCCGGGAGAGAAAGGATCAGGTATCTCCAATTCTGCAACTCCCATCAGCCGGCGCACCTCATTCTTGGTCATTCCCTTCAGCGCTGTCCCTTCTCTGATCTTGGGTTTTTGAACCGGTTTACTCCGAAGGACATCACGCAATGGGGCGGCGGGAATAACCGGTTTGGATATCACGGACTCCGATTCTGGGTTCGATTTATTATCCCATTGTTTTAAAGAGGTATACCCCACCGCCAGTATGC
>JACQJN010000186.1 GCA_016205085.1 Elusimicrobiota bacterium
CATTACCAATGATCAGGGCCGCTACCTTCAATTGGAGGAAAAAGATTTCAGCGATTTTATTGGAGGGAGAGTTCAGTCTGAAAGTCCGCTGTATGCCCAGCTCAAGGAGAATGGTTTCTTAGGAGAGTGGCTCGATTTTGATCAATTGGCGCAGGGTTGGAAAAAGCGGAATGCCTTTCTCTCTCAGGGGACAGGGCTTCATATCGTGGTGGTTACCTTGCGGTGCAATCAAAAATGTGTTTACTGCCAAGTGAGCTCCACAGGCATGAAGGATACCCAAACCGACATGACCTTGGAGACGGCCGATCGGGTTGTGGATCGTATTTTCCAAACTCCCAATCGGGATTTAACCATAGAGTTTCAGGGGGGGGAGCCTCTCGTCAATTGGCCTGTGGTTCAATTTATTGTGCAAAAGTCCAAGCGGCTGGCCCGAAAGAGTAAGAAGAACCTAATGCTTGGACTGGTTTCCAATTTGAGCATGATGGATGATGAGAAGCTGGATTTTTTGCTTAAAAACGGGGTTACCTTTTGCACCTCCTTGGATGGCCCAGCGGAGGTGCATGAGAAAAATAGACTTTGGCTGGGAGGAACCAGCCATGGCGAGACTGCCCGCTGGTGGGAGACCATCCTTCAGAGAACCAGGCGAAAGCGCTACCGGATTGACGGCTTGACCACGATCACGCGTCACTCATTGAAATACCCGCGGGAAATCGTGGATGAGTATGTTCGTCTGGGCGCCAGGGGCATCTATCTTCGCCATCTGAGTCCCTTGGGGTTTGCCTTAAAGACTTGGGAGAGCATAGGCTATACTCCCGAGGAGTTTTTATCTTTCTATCGTATTGCAATGGATTATATTTTAGAGCTCAATTTGCGCAACAAGAAAGTGAGGTTTTTTGAAAATATGTCCAAGCAGTTTCTCACTAAGATCCTCTTAAACGAAGAGCCCAACAATTTAGATGTTCGCTCTCCCTGCGGAGCGGGAATCGGCCAGGTGGCCTATAATTTTGATGGTTCTGTTTACACGTGTGATGAAGGGAGAATGTTGAGCCGCATGGGGGATGAGTCTTTTCGAATCGGAGACGTTCGCTCGGGAAGCCATGTGGAGTCCATGCGCCATCCCGTGGTGCGGACACTGATTACGGCTTCCACGTTGGAGGGTCAACCCCAGTGCTCCACCTGCGCCTACAAGCCTTATGACGGGGTTTGCCCTATCTACAATTATGTCACCCAGGGAGATATTGTCGGCCGGATGCATTCGAATTTGCGTTGCCGTGTCCACATGGGAGTTCTGGATTATTTGTTTGAGAGAATCAGGGAGGACAGGGTTCGCGAGGTGTTCGAGAGATGGGTTGCTAAGACCGGCAGGCCTATCCGTTCCGATATTTTCCGAAGGAGCTGATTATGTCTGAGGCGGGCAAAAATTCGGGGAAAGCCAAGAAGCGGGCGTTGTCTAGGATCAAAAAGGACGTGACTCGGTTTTTAGTCAGCGAGGAAGCCAAGGTTTTGGATTGCGACATCCTCAAAACCGCCGGCATATTGGGCATCCTGGGTTCCACCCTGCTTCCGCCAGATGAGGTTTTGGGGCAGTTTCATCAAAATTTTGTTCATAATTCTGGGGGTGCTGCTAGTCACACCAGTCATAGTTCCCATGGTTCCCACGGCTCCCATGGCTCCCATGGTTCCCACGGCTCCCACGGCTCTCACGGGCAGTGGTGATTCCTCATCATGAAAAAGACCTGGCTTATTCCTGCCGGGCTTGTGCTCCTGGGGGTTTTTTTCTGGCAGAGTAAAAAAGAAATTCCTCGGCAGGCGATGGATTCTCTCCCAGAGTCTCCATCTGCCCCTCTTCCTCAGCAGGTGCCCGATTCTCCCCTAGGATCTTCACCCATTCCCATTGCTTCTCCAGAGTCTTCCGAACCTTCTCCCAGTTCTCCTTTTCTTGCGGTTGCTCAAAATGAGCCCGTTTCATCCCGTGCTGAGGGGATTCCGCAGATAGTTTCTTGTGATAAAAAGCATTTGATGACCCCTGCCTCCGTGGCTCATCTTATATTGGAGGATAGAGATCCTATGCGCTACCGGTTCATTTTTGAATCCTTGGCGGAGACCGCTGCCTGCCAATCTACTGTGAATAAGAATCCCCAATCTTGTTATGCCTTGAGAGGGCTTCCTAAAAATCCATACGGACCTGTGGATTCCCTTTGTGAGCGATATTTCTACTATAGCCTTTTTGTAGCTGCTTCTCTGAGGGGAGATGCGGAGGCTGTAGATTAC
>JACQJN010000192.1 GCA_016205085.1 Elusimicrobiota bacterium
ATATAAACATTACCCATAAGATCCACAGAGAGTCCATAGGGAACGCCTAATCTAGCATTGGTCGCGGGGCCGCCATCCCCTGAGGCCCCTTCACTTCCTGTTCCGGCAAAATTGAATATCACACCGCTCGTATTTACTTTCCGTACCCGAGACTGGTCCATCACAGCGATATAAAGATTGCCCAGCCCATCCACTTCCACATCGGAGGGACGTCCTAGAGAAGCCGCAGTGGCGGGTCCTCCTTCTCCGTCAAACCCGCAAACACCATTTCCGGCCACGGTTTGAATAATACCCGATGAATTAACTTTGCGCACGCGACAGTTGCTCGTATCGGCGATATAGAGATTTCCCGATGCATCTAAGGCGATGCCCAATGGCATGCTGATCTGAGCGGAGGCTGCGGAGCCGCCGTCTCCGCTGAATCCTGGCGTGCCATTTCCAGCCACCGTTGTGATAATGCCATTCAAGTCTACCTTGCGTATCCGGTTATAAAGAGATTCTGCAACATAGATGTTCCCCTGATCATCAACCGCAATATCATTCGGATCCCCCAGTTGAGCCATGGTGGCGGAGCGGCCATCTCCTATGTCTTCCCAGGCATACTCTATAGGCGCTCCTCCAGCGATGGTCATAATAATGGGGATCGAGTTCACCACAGTGTAGCGCGACCGATTGCTTGGGATATTGTCTGCGCGCTGGACCCAGATAAAACCGGTTTCAGTTCCCGTTGGAACGACTGCTTCGATGTTAGTATCTGTCCAGGACTGCACGGTTGCCGGTACATAATTGAAGAATACTTTTCCCGGGCCACTGCCAAAACCAGCACCTATTAGAGTCACGCGATCTCCTGGCCGGCCATAACTGGGACTGGCCGCCTGCAACATATTAACTGACAAAGGAAAAACCAGACTATGCTTAGCCGCCGCATCCACAATCTGCGCAAAGTGAGGAGTGCCGTTAGACAAATCCGCATCATCATCATCCCGAAGGGCAATATCCTTAACCGCATCGGGAATATTGGCGGAGTTGGCTAAAATTGCCGGTACAACCAGATCCTCTGCCAAAGCGACTCCTTCCGTCTCCCCTAAAAGCCCAATCAGGTTTTCTCTTAAATGCCAAGCAAATCCCACAAAAGACTGCCCCAGCCGATGAACCTCATCGTGGCCTTGTTCTGGAAACTGGTAGGTGTTATCCGCCCTGCGAATATAAGTTCCCATACCCAAAAAGCCTTCTCCTAATATGGGTTGCTTAGTCAAAAATGCGGAAAAGATATCCGACCATCCCTCGCTCAATCCTATTCCTGGAATCCAGAATCCAATCCCCCCCGCCAACTGGTCCACAAAATGGCCATACTCGTGGTAGATTACTGTGTCATAGGCGGTATTGATGCACGTCCAGGAATTTCCAAAAATATCCGAAACCGTTCCCGCTCGGAAAAAATTAATACTGGGAGGGCTGAACGCGAAGTAGGCGTTGCAATGCTCATTAATATTCACCGTGACGGGAATGGCGCTATCTAAGCCTGCTGCCGCTAGAGAAGGGAGCCTTTCTTTTGCCCAGTCATGAACCTGGTTGGTATGATAATAGCCATTGACTTGGGCGGTTTCGTATTCTGGGTTCCCTGTGGGATTAAACTGAAGGGCAGCCCATTGTCCGGGAGTTGCTTGTTGTGCGACTAAGTAGAAGAACGGTTCCCCAAAGACATGAGCCCATCTTCCCGAAAGTTCTGCATAGAGAGTGGTAGAGGCTGTTATATTCGCAAACACAAAGTGTCCTAAAGAATCCGTGTAGGCCGGCTCTCCCGTTTCCAAAGGCTCCCCAGGCTCCGCGTAGGCCGGCGCCACAGTGGACACCTTTAAGTCCGCTAGAGGGAAGTTCACTAGATTGCCCCCCGTTACAACAGGATCAAATAGAACTCCCCTTCCCTTTACTTCCCCCTCTAGGTCTAAATGAAGGATATTGTCCTTTAAGAAGGTTTCCCCCGTGGCCTGATCCACATACACCTTTTGTTTAGGGGTTTGCGCGTAAACCGCCAGGGAAAGACGCCTCCATTTTCCTCCCATGTAGCTGACCACATCCTTTAGAGAAACTGGGCTTGAAACCTGGCTCAAGTCCAATCCTAATGCGGATGCGGATCGAGTACGGAGTGTGCTGGCGTCCATCTTGAGAGAGGGGTTCACCAAAGCAGGGATATCGGGATAGACTTGAGCAACCACCTGAAGCAACTGAATCTGCCCTGAGAGGACTTTAAGAGTTAATTGGACTGAGCTATTTTCCACAGGAACTCCCTGATAAACCTGTTGGAACCCAACATACCACATATCTTTTAGCCCCCGTTTGCCCGGGGCAAAATGAACGTAATCAAGCTTCAGTTGAGTTCTTGGATCTAAACCTGAAATCAGATCTAGGTGACTTGAGAGGTAAGTCTCCACGGACTGGATTAAGCGGGAAGGATCTTGGGGAGAAACAGCAGAATCAAGGAGCGATTGTTGGAGTGAGCGTGATTGATGGAATCCCGCAGGGATTTCCATCTTTTCAACCTCACCGGCATCTCTCGGAAAAGATTGAACTGCGTATATTAGAGAGGGTAAGAGAATAAAAATAGCGGAGTAAATGCTGCTCACCCATAACTTTCCTAGAATTCTGCTTTGCGGCTTTGCGTGTTGAGTAGACATATCCCCATTTTGCCAGGAATAGTGGGATGGAACATGAGACTTTAGGGCATTTTTAAACAATCATTTGGCCTAATCTCCTTTAGGTCTTCTGGTCCACGGCTGTCCAAGCTCATTCTTGCCCCCTCTATCGCGGAAGTGATAAAATGGGCATATGAGCCTCACACAAGGAATACGATTGTCTCAATATTTTGTCCCCACTCTGCGCCAAGCCCCCTCTGATGCCGACACCGTCAGCGCCAAACTGATGCAAAGAGCCGGCATGGTCCGCAAAGTGGCTTCCGGCATTTATGAGTGGCTTCCCCTTGGATTGCGAGCCCTAAAAAATGTGGAACGGATCGTCCGCGAAGAGATGAATGCCATAGGAGGCCAAGAGGTATGGCTTCCCGTAGTTCAACCCAAGGAACTTTGGGAAGAAACGGGTAGGTGGGGACAATACGGCAAGGAGCTCTTAAGATTTAAAGACAGGAAGGAGTCTGAATTTTGTCTGGCCCCCACGGCGGAAGAGGTCATCACGGATCTTATCCGCAAGGAAGTTAAATCCTACCGTCAATTGCCGGTATTCCTATACCAATTCGGGACCAAGTTCAGAGATGAAATTCGTCCCCGTTTTGGAGTCATGCGAGCCAGAGAATTCTACATGAAAGATGGTTATTCCTTTCATGCGGACGAAAAGGATGCCGAAAAATTTTACAGACAAGTCTACGATGCCTACAGCAATATTTTCAAACGCTGCGGCTTAAAATTTCAGGCCGTGGAAGCTGAGACCGGACCCATCGGAGGAAGTTTCTCCCATGAATTCATGGTCTTAGCTGAGACCGGCGAAAATGAAATTGCCACCTGTAGTTGCGGCTATGCCGCCAACAGCGAACGCGCCGAATGTGCCCCTTCCCCATCTTCCGAACCAGAAGAACCACCCCATCCCCTCCAGGAAGTTCCCACCCCCAACGCCTGGACCGTGGAGGATGTCGCCAAACTACTCAAAGCCCCCAAGGAGAAATTCATAAAGACGCTTTTCTACAACGCGGACCAGAAACCCGTGGTGATTCTTATTCGAGGGGATCATGAACTCAATGAAAACAAGCTGATACGCTTTTTAAACTGTAAAAAGCTGGAAAAAGCCACCGATAAGGAATACGAAAAGATTGCGGGCTGCCCCGTAGGGTTTGCGGGTCCCGTTGGCCTCAACCATATCCCATTGATCGCGGACCACGCCATTCGAACGGTCTCAAATGGCATCTCGGGAGCCAATAAAAAGGACACCCACCTAAAAAACATCAATGTAACCAGAGATTACCATCCTGGTAATTTCGCCGACTTACACCTCGCCACCCGCGGCGATCTTTGCACTCGCTGTGGAAAACCCTTCAGTTTTTGCCGAGGCATCGAGGTGGGGCACACATTCAAACTGGGCGCCAAATATTCCGAAAGCATGAAAGGCCTATTCCTGGATGCCCAACAGAAATCCAAACCCTATATCATGGGGTGTTACGGCATAGGCGTTTCACGAGTGGTGGCGGCCGCCATCGAACAAGGCCATGATGAAAATGGAATTCTATGGCCGGCCGCGATAGCCCCCTATAAAATCCATCTGATTTCCATAGAAAATGATATCCCGGCAGTAAAACAGGAATCCAATAAGCTTTATCAAGACTTCCAGAAAGCCGACATTCCCATCCTATGGGATGACCGGGACGAAAGAGCGGGAGTAAAGTTCAAAGACGCAGATTTGATCGGGGCTCCCATCCGGATAACCTTGAGTTCAAAAACGCTGGAAAATAAGTCCGCCGAGATCAAGTCTCGCGAAGAAGAAACAGCAACCCAAATTTCTCTATCCAACGTGGTGAATTCCATTGACAAATTGCTCCACGAAATGATAGAATAGAAACAATCAACCATGAAAAAAGTGGCTGCTTTTAGGGCCACTTTTTTTCTAGCTCTGCATAGGGTGTTGACTAACCATGACTATCAACTTAGAAACAATCGAAAAAACCATCGCTCCGTTGCTGGAGCAAGAAGCGGTGGAATTGGTGGACCTACGATATATCCGGGAGAACGGCCGATACATCCTGCGTTTCTTCCTGGATAAGTCGGGAGGGATTACCTTAGACGACTGCGAATATTTGAGCAACCGGATAGGCTCTTTACTGGACATGACCGATGCGCTGACGGGCCCTTATGTCCTGGAAGTTTCTTCTCCAGGTCTGGATCGAGTGATAAAAAAGGAAAAGGACTTCGAGCGTTTTAAGGACCATCGCGTCAAAATCCATCTCAAACATCCCAATCCAGACGGGCAAAGAAACTTTTTAGGCATACTCAAAGGGCTTGAATCCGGCGTGCTCCTTTTGGAAGCTGACTCTCGAACCCTACAGCTCCCTTTAGAAGAAGTTGAAGAGGCAAGATTGGATCCGGAGATCGACATCTAAAACCCCGATGGCTCAGCAAACTCAAAAAAGCGAACTGATTCTGGCCCTGGAACAAATTGAGCGGGAGAAAGGAGTCAAGAAAGAAGATGTTTTAAAAATGATTGAGGGGGCCTTGATCTCCGCTCTTCGAAAGCATATGGGAAAGAATTCCCAAATTGAGGCCACCGTTGATCCGGATACAGCTCAAATAAAAGCCCACTTAGTCAAAAAAATAGTGGAAACGGTCACCATCCCGGACACTGAAATTTCTTTGGCCCAAGCCAAACAGGTGAAACCCAAAGCGGAATTGGATCAAGAGATTCAAATTCCCATCGATACCGATGAATTCTCGCGCATAGCCGCCCAAACCGCCAAGCAGGTCCTCGTCCAGAAAATGCGGGAAATCGAAAGAGACAACCTCTATGAGGAATTTAAACCCAAGGAGGGAGAAGTCATTACCGGTTCCATCCATCGTTACCTAGAGAGAAACCTGATCGTGGATCTGGGCAAGGCCGAGGCTATTCTCCCCCTGAGAGAACAGATACGGAAAGAGCGTTATAATCCCGGGGATCGTGTCCGCGCCATCATTCTCAAAGTGGACAAAGCCCAACGAGGTCCCCAGATCCTTCTTTCCCGGGCCGCACCTCTATTTTTGAAAAGGCTATTGGAAACAGAGGTTCCGGAAGTCAACGAAAAGATCGTGGAAATTCTAGAGATTGTCCGCGATCCAGGGTTCCGCGCTAAGGTTTTGCTCCGCTCCAATAACCCTAAGGTAGATCCCCTGGGAGCCTGTGTCGGGATTCGGGGTTCCCGCATTCGAACCATTATGAACGAGCTCTCAGGAGAAAGGATCGATCTTATCCCTTATCATGAAGACGTCCAGAAACTCATTGCGAACGCCTTCTCACCCGCCAAAGTGACCTCCGTCAAGATCCTGGATAAAGAAAATAAAAGGGCGGAAGTCATCGTGCCCGACACGGAACTCTCCATGGCCATCGGACGGGAAGGACAGAATATTCGGCTCGCAAGCCGCTTGCTAGGATGGGAGTTTTCCACGAAATCAGAAGGTCAAAAAACACAGGAAACAAAGCAGACACAGGAAGCCATTGCCGAAGATCTGACACAGATCCCCGGTGTGGGTCAAAAAACGGCGGAGGTTCTGGTCAAAGCGGGAGTATCCGACATCGAAAAACTGGCCAAGACCAATCCGGAAACTCTTTCCACCCTTCAAGGCATTGGAGAGAAAACGGCCGAAAAAATTATCCAAGGAGCTCAGAAGTATTTGGAAGGAAAAAAGACAGAAATTAAAAAATGACCCCAGCTAAAAAGAAACCAACGGCCACGAAAGCACCGAAGAAGACAAAATCCGCATCTTCGGCAAAGCCTCCATCCAAAAAAACCGCTCCCGCAACAACCTCCGCCAAACCCGCTCCTAAAGGACGAGAGGGCTTCGCCTCCAGCCCCAAACGTCGCGCGGCCCCTCAACCCTCTAAAAAAGTTTCGATCCCCATCAAAACAGCTCCAGCCGTTCCCGTTGTTCCCCCGTCACCTCCTCCCCCTCCACCCGTTGCTCAGACGACTCCCATCATTCGAGCAACGCCCAAAATCTCCCCCCCGGAACCGCTTCAAAAAGTATCCCCAAAACTCAAAGTTTCCACCCAGGTTACTGTCAGAGAACTGTCGGAAAAGATAGGAATCAAAGTCAATGACTTTATCAAAAAACTTATTTCCATGGGAGTCTTTGCCACCATCAATCAGCGTCTGGACTCCGATACCGCCATCTTGGTCGCTCACGAGTATGGATTCGACCTGGAAGTCGTCCCTCTCTTCCAAGACAAAGAATTGATATCGACTCAAGTACAGGACAAGCCCGAACAGCTAAAACCCAGGCCTCCCGTGGTCACCATTATGGGACACGTCGACCATGGAAAAACAAGCCTTCTGGACGCTATCCGTGAAACCAAAGTGGCAGAGAAAGAGGCTGGCGGCATCACCCAGCATATTGGCGCCTATAAAGTTTCTACCCATAAAGGAGAAATCGTTTTCCTGGATACCCCGGGGCATGAAGCCTTCACCGCCATGCGAGCGCGAGGAGCCAAAGCCACCGACATCGTTGTCCTGGTCGTCTCGGCGGCGGATGGAGTAATGCCCCAAACGGTGGAGGCCATCGACCACGCCAAAGCCGCAGAGGTCCCTATTGTTGTCGCCATCAACAAAATAGATTTGCCGACCGCCAATGTCCAAAAGATAAAACAGGAACTTTCTCAATACAATCTGATGGCAGAGGATTGGGGCGGCAAAACCATCATGGTGGAGGTTTCCGCCAAGAAGAGACTCCACCTGGATAAGTTACTGGAAATGATCCTTTTGGAAGCAGAGCTTCTTGAAATTAAGGCGAACCCTGACCGTCCCGGAGTAGGAGTCATTCTGGAAGCCCGGATGGACTCCAAGAAAGGGAATCTGGCTACTCTCCTGGTTCAAAATGGAACCGTAAAAGTGGGAGATTCCTTCATCGCAGGCTTAAGCTACGGCCGCATCCGCGCCCTGACTACCGATCATGGAGAACGAGTTTCTTCCGCCCTACCTTCTACTCCCATCGAAATCATTGGTATCAGCGGGGCCACCCCTCAGGCAGGGGATATTTTCAACGTTGTTTCCAGTGAAACTCAGGCTAAGGAAATTGCGGAAAAAAGACGCCTCATCCATCGAGAAGAGACCTTGGCTCACCAAAAACACATCTCCCTGCTAGCGGTAAAATCAAAAGGAGTCAAAGAACTTAAAATTATCCTCAAAGCGGATGTCCAGGGTTCCATCCAAGCCATCAAAGATTCTCTGGAAAAATTGGCCACTTCCGAGATCAGCGTCAAGGTCATCCATGCCGGAATCGGCAACATTAATGAATCGGATATTTTGCTAGCTAAAGCCTCCGACGCCGTCATTCTGGGTTTCCACGTGACCACAGAGGAGAGAGCCCGAGAAGAAGCGGATCGATCAGGAGTCGAAATCCGCGCCTATTCCATTATCTACGATCTCTTGTCTGACGTAAAAGCAGCCATGGAAGGACTCCTGGAGCCCGAAATCGTGGAAACCGTCACGGGACGTCTGGAAGTCCGCCAGGTATTTCAGATGAAAGGAGGAAAGATAGCGGGCTGTTTCGTCTTGGAAGGTAAAATCCAAAGAGGATCCCCCGTGCGTATTCTGCGCGGTGGAAAAACAATTTCCCAGGGAAAGGTCGCCAGTTTAAAAAGATTCAAAGACGACGTCAAGGAGGTTGAAAAAAATCTTGAGTGCGGCCTCACCCTGGAAGGTTTTCAAGACTACGCCCCCGGCGATGTTTTGGAAGTGGTGACTAAAGAAAAGAAAACCCGCCGCCTCCAGGCGGCATAAAACGTGCCCGACCGAATCACCCGACTTGAAGAATTATTCAAAGAGGAAATTTCAAAGATCCTGCAGACGTTGAAAGATCCGGGGCTGGCAGGACTAGTCACTCTCACGGGATTAAGACTTACCAGAGACCTTAAAAACGCCACCGTGTTCTATTCTGTCTTAGGCACCCAGGAAGATCGGGAATGTTCCGCCAAAGCCTTGTCCCGCTCCCAAAACTATATCCGGAGCCTTTTATGGGACCGCATACGCCTTAAATTCATTCCCTCCATCACCTTTGAATACGATCGAACTCCCGAAAAGGCCGAGCGTGTAGAAAGAATCTTGGACCAGATTCACAAAGAAAATGAAAAAACAAAACGGAAATCTTAGACAAGCCCTCCAAAGCATCCGTTCTGGGAAAACATTTTTACTCGCCACTCACGTCAATCCGGATGGAGACACGCTGGGCTCGGCCCTGGCCCTGTCGTTCGTCTTAAAGCGCATGAAGAAAAAAGCCGGCGTCTATACCGCAGGCCCCCTTCCGGACAATCTAAACTTTCTACCCGGCATTCAGGATGTAAAAGTGGGAACAAACTTCCCCGGAGTATTTGATGTGGGAATTTTCATGGAATGTTCCACTCTGGAAAGGGCGGGCCCTCTTCTGAATTTCCGAAAACAGATCAAAACCATCATCAATGTCGATCATCACCACAGCTCCACCTCCTACGGTCATATCAACCTCATCGAATCTAAATCCGCCTCCAACGCGGAATTAATTTATCACATCATCAAGGCCCTTAAAGTTCCCCTGAAAAAGGAAGAGGCCATCTGCCTTTACGTTGGAATTACCACGGACACGGGACGCTTCCATTATCCCAATACCACCCCCGAAACCATGGAAATCGCGGCAGAGCTTCTGCGCTGCAAAATACCCGCAGCCGAAATTAACGACCGCCTCTTCGCAACCAAGCCCTTTCCCGCCATCCGGCTTCTGGGACAATCCCTCTCCAATATGAGCCTGGAGTATCAGGGAAAAATTTCCATCCAAACCATTACCAGGCAAACATTTGAGCGACTCCAAGCCCTCACGGAACATTCGGAAGATATCGTCAATTATGGCCTCATGATTCCCGGTGTCCTGGCCTCCATCTTGATTAAAGAAAATGCCTCTCAGGTTTCAGTTAGTCTCAGATCACGCGGGGCGGTGGACATGAGCGCCGTGGCCGCCTCTTTTGGAGGTGGCGGCCATAAAAACGCCGCCGGCTTTAAATCCAGCAAATCCCTTCAGGAAATTCAGCATGCCGTTCTCAATGAAATAAAATCCAGGTTGCGGGAAAATGGAAAAAAATAACGGGATTTATCTCGTGGATAAACCTCAAGGCTGGACTTCCTATCAGGTAGTCCGCCATTTTCAGCAACATCTGTCCAAAAACATGCGCATAGGCCATACCGGCACATTGGATCCCATGGCCACGGGGCTTCTCATCCTCCTGACAGGCCCATGCACCAAACTTCAAAAAACCTTTCAAGAGATGCCCAAAACCTATACCGGAAAAATTCTTTTGGGCGTGGAAACAAACACAGGAGATATGGATGGAACCGTATTGCGCCGCTCTCAGATCCCCGATATATCTCGAATACAATTGAAAGAAACGTTAAACAAGTTTAATAAAACATTGGAAGTTTATCCTCCCGATTTTTCAGCGGTAAAATATAAGGGGAAACCTCTCTATTTCTATGCCAGAAAAGGTATCCCCATACAGAAACGATTACGAAAGATGACGGTGTACCGCTGGGACCTTTTAGAATTCTCCCCCCCCCGATTCTCTTTTGAACTAGACTGCGGAAGCGGCACCTATGTGCGAACCCTGGCGGAACTTCTAGGAAAGGATTTAGGCTGTGGAGCGGTGGTGGAGGAGCTCAGGCGCACAAGCATAGGTCCTTATCGGATAGAAGACGCACAGGCAATTACCTCAATAAAATGGCCTACTTTGTCACCCTCGGAACCTTTGATGGCGTCCACCGCGGCCACCAGAAGCTAATCCAAACCCTGCGCAAAGAAGCTAAAAAATCAGGCTTAAAATCTCTTATTTTTATCTTTTCCAATCCCCCTCGCTCATTCTTTAATCCTAACCTTCAGATTCCTCTCCTGACCCTTCCCCAAGAAAGAGTTTCCCTCCTTAAAAAATACGGGATAAATAAAATATGTCTCCAACCC
>JACQJN010000203.1 GCA_016205085.1 Elusimicrobiota bacterium
ATCCTCTCTCTCCCAGCGCATTGAATCTTTTCCGGGATTGTGCGCGTTGTTTTTGGTTTGAAAAAGTGAAAGGCATCAAGCGGCCCAGGGGGATTTTTCCTTCCCTGCCCGGAGGGATGGATCGTGTCATCAAAACCCATTTCGACACCTTCCGCGGCAAAGGGATACTTCCTCCAGAATTGAGCGGCCAGGACTTCGAGGGGGTGAAGCTTTTTGAAAATCAGGGACAAATGGAGAGATGGCGCAACTGGAGAACCGGCCCTGTCTACGAAGATAAATCGGTGGGAGCGGTTTTAAGCGGCGCCCTGGATGATCTTTTGGTTAAGGAGGAGCGATATATTCCTTTCGACTATAAAACCAAAGGCTCTCCCACCACGGAGGAAGATGCCGTCAAGTACTATCAGAACCAGATGGACTGTTATGCTTTGCTGCTTCAGGAGAACCGGTGTCCTGCCGCGGGCTACGCATTCCTCCTCTATTACTCTCCCAAGAGCGTGTCTGAAAACGGTGTGGTGTCTTTTGAGGTCCAACCCATCAAAATTTTGACCGACATGGAGCGGGCACGCGAAACATTTAGAAAAGCGGTTGCCCTTCTGGGAGGGCCGCTGCCCTCTTCCAGCAATGGATGCGAGTACTGCGGTTGGTTATCAAAGCATAAAAATGGCGACACTCTGTTTTAATTCTCTATCTTGAGAACAAAAATGTCAGAGTCGGTGTCTCATTCCCAGGTATCGGAGACGGACTTCCTTCAGAAGCATGCGCCGATGGTTTATAACCTGGCTCTGAGATTGTTGGGCAACCCGACCGACGCGGAAGATTTAGCACAGGATGTTCTGATCAAGGCGCTCAAAGCATTGCCGGATTTTAGAGGGGAGGCCGCCCCCTCTTCTTGGCTGTATCGCATCACGGTGAACGTGTGGAAGAACAGGGTTCGGTATGAAAAGAGGCGCGGTTTGTGGAAGATGGTCTCATTGGAATTTTTTACAGGAGAGAATCATGATGAAGAGCCGGTTATAAAAAAGGAAGAACCGGCACTGGATGCTGGGTTGGAGGCCGAAGACAAGAGCGCGGCGGTTCAAAGAGCGTTGATGAGGCTTGATAAGGAAAGCCGCGCCGTGGTAGTCTTAAGGGAACTGCAGGAAAAGTCATACCAAGAAATTGCCCAGATTCTGGATATCCCCGAAGGTACCGTAAAGTCGCGGCTGTCTCGAGCAAGAGAATCTTTAAAGGAAATATTGAAAGATGTCCCACGTTAAAGAGTTACTCTCCCCTTACATAGATCATGAGCTTTCCGCAGAGCAAAGTAGAGCGGTGGAGACGCATATTACAAATTGTCCGGACTGCCGGAGGGATTTAGAGGAGATGCTTTCTGTCGTGGGGAAGATCAAGGAACTGCCGCAGGAATCTCTTCCGGTCGGGTTCATGGAACGTCTGGAGTGGAAGCGAGAGAGTTTACGGTCGAAATATAATTGGTGGTTTTTTCTGCCCTTCCAGGTAAAGATCACAGCCCTGGCCATGACCGGAGTTTTAGTGACGGTCCTTGTTGTTGAAAGGACAAAAGAGCGTAAACCTTCAGAAGGTGTCTTGGAATCCAAGCAGGAGATGCCAGCGGAGTCTCCGATAGCTCGTGGAAACCTTCAAAATGAAGCGGGACGCAGAGAGAGGATGTCTAAGGCTGTGATGGTAGCCGGTGCGAGTGCGCCCACGATGGCGAGCGAAGCGGATAAGGACGTCCTGCGAGGGCCCGTTGAATTTGTCAAAACCTATCCCTTTAAAGATGGACGGACCCTCTCCCAAAAGATCGGGTCTTCCCAGAGATGGTCTAGTAGAAAATTGAAGGAAAATATTTATAAAGTCACTTGCCAAACCCGCACCTACGCCTATGTTTTCCAGGTCAATTTAGAGTCTAGAACCATTAAGGGATTGAACCCCGTCTCTAAGAGAATTCTTCAGTAATTTGACCCCTTCTTATTAAAAATGGGATAATGCAAATATGAATTCTAAAGCCAAAATCCAGCCCGCCGCAGGCAAATTAGGGGTGCTTTTGCCGGGGATGGGAGCTGTCACCAGTACGTTTATTGCGGGAGTGGAGCTCATCAAGAAGGGTTTGGGACTCCCTTTTGGTTCCTTGACTCAGCTTCAGAGAATCCGCCTGGGTAAGCGCTATGAGAACCGGAACCCCCTCCTCCGCGAATTTGTTCCCCTGGCGGATTTGAAAGATTTGGTCTTCGGGGGTTGGGACATATTCCCGGATTCCATCTATGAAGCTGCGCTCAAGGCGGGAGTGCTGACAGAAGCCCATATAAAGCCTGTTCAAAAAGAACTCTCAGCCATCCAACCCTGGAGGGCGGTCTTTGATCCCCGATTCGTCAAGAACATTCAAGGCCCTAACGTGAAACGGGGAAAAACCAAGATGGAATTGGCGGAACAGATCATGAAGGATATAGAAGCCTTCAAGTCCAAGCAGGGCTTAAGTCGGTTGGTGATGGTGTGGTGCGGATCCACGGAGGCCACTTTGGAACCCACCGAATCCCACCAGAGTCTGGGGGCGTTTAAAGAAGCCCTGGAAAGGAATTCTCCGGACATTGCTCCCTCCATGGTCTATGCCTATTCCGCCATTCGGATGGGTATTCCTTATGCCAACGGGGCTCCCAATCTTTCAGCGGACATCCCGGCCCTGGTGGAGCTATCCCATAAGACGGGAGCGCCCATCTCTGGAAAAGATTTCAAAACGGGTCAAACCATGATGAAAACGGTCATCTCGCCGGCCCTGAAAGCCCGCATGTTAGGGTTGACGGGATGGTATTCCACGAACATATTGGGAAATCGGGATGGCGAGGTTCTGGCCGATCCTGAATCTTTTAAAACGAAAGAAAAGAGCAAAATGTCCGTTCTGGATTCTATTTTAGAGCCGGAACAATATCCCCAGTTGTACGGGAAATATGCCCATAAAGTCCGAATCGACTATTACCCTCCGCGGGGAGATGCCAAAGAAGGTTGGGACAATATAGACATCCTGGGATGGCTTCAGATGCCCATGCAGGTTAAAATAAATTTTCTCTGCCGGGACTCCATACTGGCGGCTCCCATCGTTTTGGACTTGGTTCTTTTCCTGGATCTGGCTTTTAGGGCCGGTCTCAAGGGGATTCAGGAATGGCTTTCTTTTTACTTTAAGTCCCCCATGTGTCGGACCGATTTAAAACCCATCCATGACCTTTTTCTGCAGCATGTGAAGCTGCAGAATACTTTAAGGCTTCTGATGGGAGAGGAAGTGCTGGATTATTCCGGTTTGGACTATTACGATCCTGAAAAGGGAACTCCCAGCCCAGCTCCGGCCCCTCGCCCCGCCCCCCGTTCCAGTTCGCGCGCACGCGAACGCGCTCTTTCTCGATAACCTCGAATTTAGTATAATAATCCTAGTGCTTGTTCTGAGATGTATTTCCTCTTTTTTTTTGTCCTTTTTTGTGTGACAGGGTCTCATAGGCCTGTTTTCTCCCAGACGAGTCATTTTCCAACATCTGTTTCTACATCTACTGTGGTGACTTCCACTTCGGCCTTTGCGCTCCCGGGCATGCGTACGAGTGCAGAAGGGCACTGGGTGGTGGGGGAGGTAGCGATTGAGGGAACCCAGAACGTGAAGACCAGCGTGGTTCGAGGTCAGATAAAAGCCAGAAAGGGGGAAACCTATTCCCAGGATGCGATCAACCGGGATGTGCAGGCCATCCTGAATTTAGGCAGTTTCGAGAGAGCCACAGCGGAGGTGGAGCCTTTGATGGGATCCACCCAGACCGTAAAATTGAAATATGTCGTGGTGGAGAAACCGGTCATTAAAAAGATTCATTTTAAGGGCCAAAAGAAGGTATCTAAGGCTGTCCTGCAAGATGGAATGACTCTCAAAACAAAAGATCCTTTGGATGAATCTAAGCTCAAAGAAGACACTGCCAAAATATTGGCGACCTACCATGACAAGGGTTTTATTGATGCCCAAGTGGAGCAGACGGTCGCTCCCACCAACAAGCCCAACCAGGTGGAGATCACATTCCAGATCGTGGAGGGTCCCAAGGCCAAGATAAAAGAGGTGTTTCTAGAAGGCGTCTCTGCGTTCAAACCCAAGAAGGTAATCAAGCAGATGGCCAACCGTCCCAAGAAGGTTTTTAAGCCTAAAGATTTGGAGGCGGATCTGAAGAATATCGAGAAATACTATAAGAATCGCGGGTATGCCGATTTTCAGATTTTGGATTCCAGCGTGACATTCAGTTCGGATAGGACCGATGTTTTTGTGCGCCTCAAACTTCAGGAGGGAGTTCAGGCACGATTTGGAGACACTTTTTTTTCTGGCAACGCCGTCTACACCTCCAAGGAACTGAAGGAGGCGATTGCCTATCGTCCCGGCAAGATATTCAATCAGGAAAAATTTGATGAATCCATAGCTTTCGTTCAGGAGAAATATGCCGACAAGGGCTATCTCAAAGCCCAGGTCCGCCCTCAGAAAAAGCTCAATCCGGAGACTCAGCTGACGGACATCACGTTTCAGGTTTTGGAGGGCAACATCATCATCGTGGAACACATCGATGTAGAGGGAAACCATGCCACCAAGACCTATGTTTTTAGACGTGAAATCGTGCAGAAGGAGGGAGCACCTTTCAGCGCTTCCAAAATTCGCAAGAGCCATGAGAGGTTGTTTAATTTGGGCTTTTTGGATGATGTTCAGATGGACATCAACAACACGACAGATCCTGACAAGGTGGACCTGGTGTTCGATGTGATGGAGGGCAAACCCGGGATGCTCACCGCGGGGGCCGGTTTTTCTTCTCTGGATGGGTTGGTGGGCACCCTGTCTCTTTCGCATTTAAATCTGCTGGGAAGAGCCTACAGGACTTCTCTTCAATGGCAGTTTGGCTCTCGGGTGCAGGACTACTCTATTTCTTGGACCACGCCTTGGTTGGGTTCTCATCCTACCAGTTTGGGCTTGGATGTGTTCAATACCCGCCGGCTCAGACCTTTTTCCAGTGCCTCCACCGCTTTTACCGATAAGAGGACGGGGGGCCGTATTCGTTTAGGTCCCCGCTTTCAAGATGATAAATACCAGCTTTCGATTGGGTATGCTTTCCAGGAAATTAGCGTGGCCAATGTGGAGCAGCAGTTTCTTTCTTCTTTGCCTGAAGAAACGAATACCACCTCCTCTCTTTCTCTGGAGTTGGCCCGGGATACCCGGGACTATGTCTGGGACCCGACCCGCGGGACGAGGCATTCCATCAGCTATGAACTTTCCGGGGGACCGCTTTTGGGAGACGTCCACTTTTTCAGGCCTGGAATTTCCAACAGCTGGCATATCAAAACTTTTTCCATTGGGGAGTATCCCTTTGTGCTTTCTTTTTCCAACCGGTTTGGGTTCGTTGAGAGATTTGGACACACACAGACCGTGCCGGTGTTTGAACGGTATTTCATGGGGGGGCCGGATACGATCCGAGGTTACAATGTCACGGGCCAAATTGGGCCGGCTTTTGGGGGTAAGGTGTATGATGTCTTTAACGTTGAGTACAAGTTTCCTTTGGCCCGGGAAAGGAGGAGGACTATTGTTCAGGGGGCGTTTTTCTTCGATATGGGCAACTCCTGGGATAATTTAAGATCCACCAGTCTAAAGATCGGCTCAAGGGAAAGGCAGCTAAAGGCCGGGGCGGGATTCGGAATTCGCTTCGTCACTCCGGCTTTTCCGATCCGTTTGGATTGGGGATATGGCTTCAACCATAAACCCGGAGAGCAACAGGCGCAGATTTATTTCACATTGGGGAATATTTTCTAATGGGAAGATTTAAGCTTGCGGTTTTTGTTTGGACAATATTTTCTTTTTCCCCTGTGCAAAAACTGGCGGCGTTGGAAATTTCCCTTGAGGAAAACAAGGCGGAGCGGGGCAGCGTGGGATATGTGGACATCCAGAGGGTTTTTAAAGCCTATCCTGAAACCCTGCGGGCCAGGGAGGATTTTGAGCAGGAGATTCGCAGAAGGGAAGAAGGAATGAATCAAAAAAAGGCGGAGATTTTGGTTTTGAAAGCGGAGATTTCCAAACTAAAGCAGGATAGGGAACTGGCTTCCAAGCTTCCCGTAAAGGAGGAAGTTCAAGCTTCGACCCCCTCCGTGCAGGGTTCCACACAGGCCACGATCAACTTGCCGGGAGTTTCCAATGTTCCCGTTTCTTCCGTTCTTCCTGCGGGGGCGGCAGGGTTGCAGGAATTGGATGACAGGATTTCTCAGAAGACGCAAGAGATTCAGAATAAGCAGCAAGAGCTAAGGTCTTACCAGAAACAGGTAGAGCGCGAACTTCTGGATTTAGAAAATCGCAAGAGTCAGATCATCCTGGGGCGCATCTGCCAGGCGGTCAGCACGTTGGCTCAGAGTGAGGGCATCAGCGTGGTGGTGGATAAGAAATCCATTCTATACGGGCAGGGGTCCGTGGATTTGACCGATAAATTGCTCAATAAATTGCAGGGCGGACTATGACCAAGTCCGGGTACCCAGCGAAGCTGGGTGGACGCGGAAATGGTTGGAGCTCGGCAGAGCGTAAACCATGAGGATAACTTTAAAGGAAATTGCTTCTCTTGTCTCTGGAGAGTTGAAGGGACAGGAGGATTATCTTATCGAGGGTGTGGCGGGGTTGGAATCGGCTTCTGCCAAAGATATCACGTACCTGGGGCATGTCAAATATGAGGACCTTCTTGTTTCCAATAAGGCCGGGTGTGTTTTTCTCCCCGCGGGATTTAAATCCGATGCGGTTAGAAACGCTATCTATGTCTCCAATCCCCAATGGGCCTTTGTTCGGATTTTGAGAATTTTCGCCAAGGAACGGCAACCTAAAATGCCGTGGGGACCGCATTCCACGGCGGTGATCCATCCCACGGCCAAACTGGGCAAGAATGTTCATGTGGGTGCGGGCTGTGTCATCGATGAGGGGGCCGAAGTCGGGGATCTTACCGTTTTGTATCCTCAATGCTATGTGGGGCGCTACGCAAAAATAGGCAAAAACTGCCTTCTCTATCCGCAAGTGGTTGTGCGGGAGGACTGTGAAATTGGAGAGGGGGTGATTGTTCATTCCGGTACGGTGATAGGTTCTGATGGATACGGGTACGTGCTCATAGAGGGTGTGCATGAAAAGATCCCTCAAATCGGGAAAGTCGTGGTTGAAGAGGATGTGGAGATCGGAGCTAATGTGACGATCGACCGCGCCACCCTGGGGGAGACCCGCATTGGGAGGGGGACCAAAATCGACAATCTGGTCCAGATTGCCCATAACGTCAAGATTGGAAAGCACTGTTTGATTATTTCCCAGGTGGGGATAGCCGGCTCTTCCCAGGTGGGGGATTATGCCACTTTGGCGGGACAGGCTGGCATCCCGGATCATATAAAAATAGGCAACAAAGCCATTGTCATCGCTCAATCGGGTGTCATGGCAGACGTGCCGGATGGGGCTGTCGTATTCGGCTCTCCCGCCCGGCCCCACCGCGAAGCGATGAAACTTCAGGCCCTTTTCAACAAGCTGCCTGAGATATATGAGACAGTCAAGAAATGGAAAAATGAAAACGCAAAAGTCTAAGGCTCTGTCACGGAATTACTGGCTAATTTGGAGACCCAGGTTCGTGGCAAGTTCGAGGCGCGAGGAGGGAGCAATGCCCCATCGCATTGTAACCGATCGAGCAACAAAGAAATTGCCCAAAGATGGGTCTCCCCGAAGGGCCGGGCCGCTTTTGGGCTGCGCCTTTGCGCCACTCGGCTTACGTACCACTGCGGGTACGCCGCGCCTCGCGGCGCTTTGGCTCGCACCAAAATCGTCTCCGGCAAATTGGTCATTAATTCCGTGACAGAACCTAATGACCATCCCCCTTTGAAATCCATGCGTCAAGTCCTGCGAAAATGTTTGGACGAGGCGGGTTCTCTTCTGCAAAAAAATCTAGGAAAGGCTCCCTACCACTATAAGGGACAAGCCAACCTTGTCACCCTTGTGGATGAAAAGGCCCAGGAAATGGTCATAAAAAATATCCGCCGCAAATTTCCCGACCACAACTATATCGCGGAAGAAGGGGCGGTCAAAAAAGGAGAATCGGAATATACCTGGGTGATCGATCCCTTGGACGGGACCACCAATTACGCCCATGGATTTCCCATGTCCTGCGTCTCCATCGGGATTACGCGGAAAAACCAAGCCATCCTGGGCGGTATTTACGACCCTTTCCGAAAGGAGCTCTTTTGGGCCGAAAAAGGCAAAGGGGCTTATGTCAACGGCGTCAAGTGCCACGTATCAAGCGTCAAACAAATCAAAGAAGCCTTGTTGGTGACAGGATTCCCTTATGACCGCATCGAAAAATCGGAATTTTATGTCCAGTTTTACCGCGCCTTTATGGAAAAGTGTCACGACGTCAGGAGATCCGGCTCCGCCGCGTTAGACCTGGCCTGGGTGGCCTGTGGAAGAGCGGACGGTTTTTGGGAATTTAAGTTGAATCCCTGGGATGTGGCAGCCGGAAAACTTATAGTGGAGGAGGCGGGGGGAAAGGTAACCGACTTCAAAGGCAGAGAATGGGAAAGAATGGAAGCCTTTGGAACTCAAACCCTGGCCACAAATAAAAAAATTCATGCCGAAATGTTGCGGCAATTTCACGGGGTGCCGTTGTATTGAACCCTACTTCTCAAGTTATTCCCCAGTCTCTTGCCCAAACGCACCGAAGTCTCCCATAGATCGCGTTCCGTCCAGGCGACCGCCGTATCTGAAAACTCGCTCTCTCCCGTTTGCACATTGATGGAAAATATCTCGATATAGTAACCCTTCTTAAATAGAGTCAAAGAGCCCAGAACCACTCTGCCCGCGTTAAGCAGTTTGCCAAGCCTCACCGCACATGCAGCCGTAGAACAATTAAGCTCGGAAGAACCCCGCTCTTTTAAAACTTTTAAGACGCTCTCGCGTTTCATGACTTCTGAAAGACCCGCCTGCACGAGGCCATCCTGCACCAAGAGAGCCACTTCGGAAGCATCGGATTCTCTAACCCCGTTGGTTTTAAAATCCAGAACCGCTATGGAAAAAGCGGGAGTCCCCGCGACGGGTTTAGGAGCTGTGGGCACATTGGGAACTTCCTGGGGCAAGCCTATATTCTGTTGGGTAACCACCAGAGAAGGCAAGGGAGCGCCGAATGCAAAAGTCATTGAAATACGGTGGGTCTGTCCCAAATCTCCGAATGGCACCCAAGCATAATCCAAACGAAGCTGAGACAATCCCAGACCAAACCCCGCCGTCATTCCCGACAATCCGTCCACCTGATTTGTATTCCTGAGGCTGTAGCCCGCCCGAGCGGAGGTGATCATCCGGCTCCCGGACCAGGGATACCTGAACTCTGCGCCGAAACTGGCATACGGACTTCGATTGACAGGGGCATGCACATCCAAAGCTCCTATCACCCTGGGATGGGCATACCACAGCAGTCCCGCTTGAACCTTGAAAGGCAGAGGATCCGCCGCGGAACCAATTTTAAGAGGAGCTCCCAAATTTTGAAAAAGAAAGCCGATGTCCACTCGCTTATTTCCCAATTCTGTTGCGCGGGAACGAATCAATCCGAGATCAAAAGCAAACGTGGAACCGCCCTCCGTGGAAATTTGAGAGCGAATCCCTTTCAGTGTGCCCCCCAAACTGATCCCGCGCCTCATCCGGGAAAAACTTAGAGAAAAGGCCATATCATAGGGAGTAAACCCGCCAGTAGGATCTCCTAATGTGTTAAAAGATTCGATGGATCCCTGTGAAAAGTAGGTCCAGCCCAATCCCAACACTCCCGCCGGCAAGGGTTTGGCATAAGCCAACGAGCCGGAATAACCCGTCTCCAGGAGACGGTTGTACCCCAAAATCAACTCGGAACATTCCGCCTCAGACAAGAGGCTCAAGCCCGCCGGATTCCAAAATAGGGACTCGGCCCCGGCCATACTGGCCGCATAGGACTGTCCCAGGGCCTCGGCCCGCGCTCCCATGGGGATTTGCAGAAAAGCCGCCCCCGTCGTGCCCTTGGATTGGCTGGAAAAAGGATGCTCCGGAAAGAAAGAAGCGGAATAGCAGGTAGTAGAAAGTAGATAGTAGAAAGTAGAAAGCAGGAAGCAAATGCGGGGCACCACTAGATAGGAAATATGGGAGTTTTCTTGGAACTAGGTTCTTCTGTTTTCTGAGGCTGAGCCGTATCCTGCAACTTCTCCAAAACGATATTCAATTGATACTGTATCTTATCCAGTTGTTTGGAAAAAGCATCCAATCGTCCCTGAAAATCTTTGAGAGTTTCCTCCACGTGAGGGAAATGAAGTTGAGGGGAAGGCCTGGGCTCCTCTTCCTCGTCAAACTTCTCCTCCTCTTCCAGCTCAGGAGACTCCTCTTCGGGAAACTGCTCCAATTCAGATCCTTCTTCCGAAGTGTCTTTAAATTGTTGGAGAAGATAAAGCAAAAGCCCCAGGCTGGCCAAGAGGCCGATGCCCGTTAAATAAAACCACTTATCCGCCCATAAAGTGTACATGAAAATAAGTTTACTCTAAAAAAAGTTGAGAGTCAACGGAAAATGGGATATACTAACCTGAAATCCCCTTCACCTAATGAAAAGATTGGAATACCCAGCGGTGATCCTCCTGTTTTTTTACCTTGCCTGTGCCTTTCTTCTTAAACCCTGGTCTCTAGACTTCCCTCTCAATGACGATTGGGTCTACACCTGGGCTGTCCAGCATCTTTTGGAAAAGGGAAGCATAAGACTTTCAGAATGGGGGGCCTCTACGCAAGTAGTTCAAATTCTATGGGGAGCCCTCTGGACTAAAATTCTAGGATGGAGTCTGGGAAGCTTAAAAATTTCGACATTAGTGTCTGCCATCGGAGGAGCTTATTTTCTAAACTCGATCCTCAAATTATTGGACATCCCTTCTTATTTAAGACTTCTGACCGTCCTGCTTCTGGCGGCGAATCCCATTTACTTTTGTTTAAGCTTCACATTCATGACGGACGTTCCTTTTTTGGCCCTGATGCTTCTGTCCTCTTTTCTGTTCATGAAAGCGGAGGGGGCGGCCGCGTCTCTGACG
>JACQJN010000196.1 GCA_016205085.1 Elusimicrobiota bacterium
AAGCCGTTCAGGAAAGGGCAAAGATGGGAATCCCCATAGGCAACATCGCCTACATGCTGGCCTTAAGGTTGACCTCCGATCAAAAACAAAGCATTCAAAGGCAGGGCCGATACCAAATGACTCCTCTGGGTATCCTGGACACACAAACAAATCATCTGATCCACACAGACAAAGAGCTAGAGCAAGCTTTAGAGGAATTAAAGTCGAACGAATTATTTATTTAGGAGAATCTGGATGCCGCAGTTGGATTCAATCACCTTCTGAGCTTGGGCATGGTAGGATTTATCCAGAAAATCAGCCGACCCTGCCAAAAATTCAGCTCCCACCAAGTAACACGGCTTATCGGCGGATTGTTTCTTGCGACACCATACGACACGGCAAAGGCCATCCACATATTCCCCACTCTCAGGCCAGGTAAACGCCAACTCTAAAACAGTTCCGGAAGCAAAATGCTCACCCACCACAAGACAGAGCCCCATGGGACTGATATTGACTGCCGTGGCTTTGGTCGAAATCCCGTTCCATTCAGGATCCGTAGCAGGTTTGTACTGGATTTCTATATCGGTGGGTATCCGGCAGTATTTCCGCCGATCCGCCTTCGGCTGGGGTTCGGATTCCATACTATTTTAAGTATAACAGAAATACTTGACTTGTCAACCCCACTTTGGTCACCCCACCACCTGTTGATCCCCTAGGGGATAAGATTGCTTCGCCAACAGGTGGTGGGGTCACATCCTGTTTACCAAAAATTTACCTTCTATTTACCTCTAATTTAACCCACCCAGTTACACTACATTTGCATCAAAGGAGGGTCTAAAATGAAAAAAATAACGATGTTACTAGGATTCATACTGACAGTCGCCTTGGGAATTCTAAGCCTGCTTTGGCAAACTGAAAAGCCTGCTTTAGCGACAACTGCGGGACCCGACTATGCCTGCGCCAAAAAATGTGATGAAGAGGCAGTAGCTTGCATGTTATTTCAACCCGCTGGAATGCAATACAAATGCGATGAAGAATACACCGCATGCATGAGTTCCTGCGAGGGTGCCACCGCCATTTGATCAACGAAATTTTAACTTAAGGTAGAGATAGCTTCCTAGGCAAGCGCCTAAACTGTCAAAACAGACATCCCAACCACTAGAACCGCGACCCACTACAAAAGACTGGTGGTACTCATCCGAGAAGGCGTATAGAATTGCGACCAAAAATGCCGCCCAAAAACATCGTGGATAGATCGAAACCCCGGAGCCTCTGAACGCCCTCCCCAAAAGAGCTGCCAAAATAAAATATTCCGTCATGTGGGCACCCTTTCTGAGAATAAGGTCATAAATTCCCCATCCCGTGCTCAAGTTAGGAATAGAAGAAAAATAAAATATGGCACCAGCCCAAATTACCACAGGAACCCACAACTTAAGCATCTTATCCCAGACTGACATCGGTGCAATCCGCCTGATACCCGCACTCTTTACACAAAAGCCGGCAATGCCACTCTACCAATTCATGGCCGCAAACTGGACAAATAAACTTATGCTCCTTTTTCACGTTCCCAAAGCTTCATGAGATGAGGCTTCATTCTAGAAATAGCTTGGGCGCGATGACTGAGTTTATTTTTTTCTTCGAAACTCAACTGGGCAAGGGTCTTTCTCAAAGGCAGGATCAAAAATAAAGGATCATAGCCAAAACCACAATCTCCCAGAGGGGATTCTGTGATAAACCCTTGAATAGAACCTTCCTCCACAATGACATCAGTTTCGGGACTGGCCACGGCCACCACACATCTAAACGTAGCTCTTCTCCCCTCGATATTCAATCCTCTTAGTTCTCGCAGCAGTTTTTTATTATTCTGCTCATAGCTGCATTCCCTACCCGCGTACCTTGCTGAGTGCACCCCGGGAGCCCCACCCAAGGCCTCTACTTCCAATCCTGTATCATCCGCCAACGCCCAGAGCCCAGAAGCCTGGGCCGCAAAAACAGCTTTCTTTCGGGCGTTTTCCTCCAATGTATTCCCATCTTCCTCTGCCGCTTTTAAATGAGGAAAATCCCTTAACGTGCGTACGGGGATAGGGAGCTCTCCCAAAACAGATTCAATCTCTCGAATTTTATGTTCGTTTCCCGTTGCCAAAAGAAGTTCCATCCGCCTTGAACCCATTTCCGGCAAAATTATACTATTAAACACATCCATGAAAATTTCACAAGTCATATTTCTATCCTGCGTAGGAGGTCTTTTGATCATGAACACCATCAGCGAAGCGGCGACCGCCAAAGGAACGATCACCCTCTCCTGGCATGGCCAGGCCTGTTACTATCTGATTTCTCCGGGAGGGAAAAAAGTCTTTATCGATCCCATCCCCGACTCCATCGGCTACAATCCCCCATCCCTCGAAGCGGATGTGGTCACCGTCTCCCATGAACATTTCGACCATGCCAACGTAGAACTGGCCAAAGGACAACCTATCATCCTCAGGGGACTCGCACAAGACCTAAAAAGCTGGCAAAGCCATGACAAAAGATTGGGCGATATCCGGATACGGAATGTCGGAGTTTATCACGACAACAGCCAAGGGAAAGAAAGAGGACTCAATTCCATATTTATTTATGAAGTGGCGGGCTTAAAACTTGCTCACCTGGGAGACTTGGGACATCTCTTGACTTCCGAACAGCTAAAAAAGGTCGGTCCCGTGGATGTGGTGATGATTCCGGTAGGGGGGTTCTATACTATCGATGCTAAACAGGCCCATGCAGTGATCGCCCAACTGAAGCCCAAATACATGATTCTGCCTATGCACTATCGCACCGACGTACTGACTATTAAAGAGCTGGCTACGATTGACGACTTTATCCAAAACCGAAAGGATGTGGAGAAAGTCTCCGGCAACACCCTCAAAATCGACAGATCAAAACTTCCCACCACCACCAAAATCATCCTACTCAACTATAAGTGAGTCTGAACTTTTGCAATATTGTAATGGGGTCCTGTCCCATTCTCCTTAGAAGCTTCAAGGATGGGACTGTACCTTTCATATTATTCTTAATGGAAGGGTACTGTCTGAGTTTGCCAGCGCGGGTCG
>JACQJN010000189.1 GCA_016205085.1 Elusimicrobiota bacterium
GTGTAGTTATTATGTATGAAGTTTCGTGACGTTTCGTCCAGGACCAAGGCCCAGTTACTAATCCAAAGCGATTCCGTAAAATAGATTCAAAGTCTGCGGTACCGGATTGAAAATCCACTCGGAACTCGTTAACGTTGAAGTTTGTGTTGGTACCTACTATGCTCCGAAGGTGGAGGTCAGGAGTTGAGGATGACTGACCGGGGAGTAGGATGTTACCTGCAGCAGGGGAAACATGGATTTGGGTGACAAGGGTTTCCTGCGCCATGGCGCGGGCTTTGTTTGCGGCATCCTCTACACTGGTTGCATCAAAAGATAAGAAATGGAAGGATCCGAAGTCTCTTTCTCCTCTGTAATTTGCAACGCCGTGGCGCTCTAGAACTTTTTTGGCATGTTTAAATTTGATATTTTCTGGGAACCACAGGGTGATGGTGGTAGGAGCAAATCCATGCTCCACGTGTATTTTACTCATGGGGTCGGGTGGGGGTGAAGGGATGCCTAATTCTGTGGCTAGGTTAGGGTGTACTATGACGTATTCCACGCTCTCCTCTCCGGCCAGACCGGCTGCTTGCTGTGCAATTTGAGCTGGAGAGTCAGAGTAAATGCGTGTGCGGCTGTCCCCCGTAGCCTCGATGGACGTTAGATTCGTTATGCCGTGATGCCATAGAACAATGGATGGTGTTGCATTGCGATCGTCTCGAAACTTGACCTCGAAGGTGTTGGGGTTGCTGTTGGGAGCTCCTGCCCTGATTTTACTCAGATTCGGTGCTTGTTGGTTTTGGGCGAGTGTGGCTACGTCGGGATGGACCTTGACCTTCGTGACCCGCTCATCTCCCGCCAGGATAAGCGCCATCTGTGCGGTGCCGTTCAAGTGAGTCGGAGTAGCCATGGGGATGATTTCTATTCCAACGAAGATCAAATTGTAATCGTTGTCTCCAATTTTGCGAAGGAAGAAGTTATGTTCATTTATGCCGTTGTTATTGAGATACTCTCGAGTTTCCTGCTCAGATACTCCTTGGCGAACGACAACGATCATTGCATTTTTATTGTGATCGTGATATCCCCACTGATTTTGAGGTTCGATCTTATCTTCCGGTCTTGATTGCTGAGTGGATACGGAATGGGTGCGGCTGGCTTGAATAATGTTTGCTACTTCAGGATGTACGGTGATTTTCGTGACTTGATCTTCTGTCGCGAGGGCTAAGACTGTAACGGCTATACCGGAGGCGTTTCGAGATGATGGGGCTATCACTTGACAGTCAATGTGATGTACGTAATCCTCCGCCGTGATGAATGTGCGTGTGATAGGGTAACCAGGAGTTCCGTATCTCCTAATAATTTCGTCAATAGTTCCTACAGATGTTACTGGTGGGAAGAAAACTGAAAATTGATATATTTCTCCTCCATCTCGAGCTTCAATTTTGTCTATGGGATTCGGGGGAGACCTGTTGCCGGCTATGGTGAGGGCTAAGAAAGGAAGTCCCATTCCCAAGATTGAAAAAATATCACCACCTGGAACACCTGTCAGGCCATGTAGAATTGTCCCCGCGCCTAAAAGCCCCAACATACCCAGCATTGTGCCCGTGCCATCCCCGCCTCCCACAGACTTTTTCTTGTCTTTGGGCGCTTCCTTAACATTATCTCGCAACTTCTCTTTGCGGTTGGGGCTGCGCCATCTTTCCCAAACCTGATTTCGATGAATCCAGTTTTTAAGGTTGCCGAAGTATTTTCGGCCTTGTTCACTTTCTATTACTCTACGGATGGTTTCCGGAGTGTCCTCTGACATCCCTTTTGTTTTTAGAGCTGGGATCAACTCTTCCTTATATATAGCCTCGAAACGGGACCATTTGGCCTCATCCGTGAGTTCATCAAAATTCTCCGAATCCACTACCTTATCTAAGATGTCTTCTAAAACATTTTTGATGACGTGTTCTATTTCTTCGGAGTTGATTTCAGAGAGGATGCTGTCATCATCCTCCGCCATTTTGGCTATATCGGCAGAGAAGGCCTGGATGATGTCTATCAATGCATTGACGGCCGCCTCGTTCTGCATTTTCTCTCGGATGCAGTAGTAATCGTAACTGCAGACCAGCATCATAAAAAGAAGCGGGGCGCCTAATGTGTTGAATGTGATGGCATAGAATCCGGCAAGGGCCACCAGGCTGACGGCTCTGGTGATGTTGTTGACCACGGGCTGGCCGTGAACATGGAGGCGGCTTAGGAGGTTGGAAGGCCCTTCATAAAGCCTTCGGAATATTCCCTGGTAGTCTGTTGGCAGTTTGGGGTTGTGGACCCACTTGTTATAGTACTTGGCGGGCAGGAATCTAACCAGGAGTTTTCCCCCATCCAAACTTGGGAGCGGGATCAAGTTAAAAACGGCTAAAGCCAAATTGATCTTGGCTACATTCGACAGAATATAGGCTAGGGTGCCTGTGCCAGAGATAAGGTCTAGGGAGGGTAAAACCCATAAGGCGGCTCCTGTCATCGCTGCGGCAAGGAGATTGACAGCAGGTCCAGCTAGAGCCACCGAGGCCGCGTCTTTTTTAGGATCAGGCAATTTATTGAAATCAACAGGGACCGGTCTAGCCCAGCCGAATAAGAGAGGAATGTGAAAAAGGAATGAACTGGAAAGCAATGTAACGATAGGGATGAGTACCGTGCCCCAAGGGTCTATGAGCTTTATAGGATTTATGTTTTTAAATCCATGCTGCTGGGCCGTTTTGTCTCCCAGTTTGCGGAGCATCCAAAGATGAGCTGTTTCATGCAGAAGAAGTGAACCCACCAGACTTCCTGAGATAACTGCTACTGGGAGTATACCGCTCTGCGCTATTCCTAGAGCGGCTAAAACAACCGCTGGGATGGCGATACCCAGTTTAAGAGTTGTGAGTTTAGAGTTATGAGTTGAGAGTTGGCTATTTGTTGAAACTGCGGGAATGTTCAATTTTAGATTTTGCCTGCCTGCCGGTGAGGCCGGGATTTTGGATTTTAGATTTATCATCCGAGAGGGTGAAGATAAATGTGTTGTGGGGATGTTAATGAGAGGTATTTCCAGCGAGGTTTCAGAATACATTTTAGAACGATGCAGATCGAATTGGGCCTGTTGGTGAGTTTTTTCTAAAGGTTGCGAAGTGATCTTGGTTGGGGTTAGAGTGTTTGCGAACCGGGTTGCTATGTTAAGGACAGAGTGCAATACGAATTTCCCAGTTGGGGCCTGTCCAAGGTTTATCCTTGGCCCCCGAACCCCACCGGGGACCCTCCCGTGGTCCCCCTCCAAAGGAGCCACCCCCCCTCTACGGGGGCTTACAGATAAATCCTTGGCCACCCAACTGGGAAATTCAGGAACTAACGACCAACTACCAACAACCAACGACTGATTTTTGAATTCTGCTCCCTGGCTACTAGCTACTGAATACTGTCTACTTTGTTGCGCGAGGGCCTGATAGAAAGCGGGGCCAGGGATGGATTGCAGGAAGCTGGCGAGCAGAACCGAGGAGAGAACCTTTTTAAGCAGCATGAGAATGGTTTGATGTTACTAATTATGGCTAAAAACGGTATCGGACCTTTGGTCTAGTTTAGCTTTGTCTTTGGACCTATGTTTTTTGTACCCAAAGGTCCTAGCACGCTGGCCCTCTCTGAGGGCCCGGCTGGTACCCGAAGCTCTGCGAAGGGTACTAA
>JACQJN010000190.1 GCA_016205085.1 Elusimicrobiota bacterium
GTGAGGATTCTTTTATTCCCGACCAAAAGCTTGTAGAGGTTTTGGTGGTTGAGCCGTCCCAGAGGTGGGGTATGGTTTTTGGATTTTCAAGGTTCCGGACGATGTGGTTGAGAGTTGGTGAGATATTTATGTGGTTGGCGGGGAGAATGGGTTGTATGTGGACAGGAAGCCTCAGTGGAATAAGGGATGGGATTTTGTCGGGAAGGGAAAGACTTGTCAGAGGGGTAGGAATTGTTTGAGGGATGGAAACGAAAATGGTTTCGACCGCGCGGCCGGGTTTTTGGGCCGATGCGAGGCATGGAAGTAGACCCAACAGGCTCAAAATAGCAGCAAAAATCTTCATGGTTTAATTGTAAGTTCGTCTCTTTTGAGAATCGAGGGTCTTTTGGCCCTTTTTGGGAGGTCCTAAGGTCCTAAACGATATAGGCACTTTGACGCTTTTAAATTAGGTCTTTTGCTACTAGGGGATTTCGAGAGGTCATGATAAAATCAAGGGCATATGACCAAGTCCTTTGGCCGTTTTCTGGCTACTCTTCTCTCTATTTCCCTCCTCATCACATCCCTGCCCTTGGACTGTTACGCCCAGATAGGTAAATCTGTCCAGTCGGGAAGTCAGGTTCAGGCACAGATTCCGGTGAATGCCGGGATTAATTCTGCGGACACAGATTTCTACAACTGGATCACCTCATTTTCTTTGGGAGAAGGATCTAATCTTGTAAACAAAGAGATTCATTCTCTTCTGCCCTCTCAAGCCGCTTCGAAATCTAAACCCCTCCTTTCTGTTCCGAAAGCGGCAATCCATCTTAAGGAACAAATCCAGAAGGCTCAAGAGGCTGATTTAAATTCTGGAACTGCGGATAGGACTGAACAAACACTACGGCTATTTTATGAGAAACCGAAAAAAGCCGATCCACTTCCTGTCCAAGCTGTTTCTTTTGTCAATGAGAGAAGCCACACGGCGGTTTCCTTCAGAACGGATCAAGCTTTACAAAAGCCCACACCTTCTCTCAAACAGATTTCTGTATCCACCGGGCGAAGTTTCTCTGCTTCAAATACTCTTTTCCGATGGGTGAGCATGGGAATGGCGGGAGTTGTGGCGTCAGGCTTCCTCAATCCAAATTTCCTTTTGATGATTCCGGTGTATCTGGGACTGATTGTTCCTTCTCTCATTCTGCATGAGATGGGGCATGCCTGGATGGCCAACAAATTGGGAGACCCCACCGCCAAAAATCAAGGCCGCATGAGTTTCAGGCCTAAGAACCTCTTGTCCCATATTCATCCCATTTGGACGTTGGTGGTTCCCATTGTGACGCTTATGACGAGCGGCCTCCTATTTGGCGGGGCGCGTCCTGTGCCTGTCAATTCAGGTTACTTTAGAAACCCAACTAAAGACATGGCCAAGGTGGCGATAGCCGGTCCGGCTGTCAATTTTGGGCTTGCTTTGCTGACTGGTGCCTTCCACGCGCTACTTACCTCTATAGGAGTGAGCGGGTTTTTGCCTCAAATGGTGGGAATGGTGGTGTGGGTGAATGTAGCGCTGGGAATGTTCAATCTTTTACCTTTCTTTCCTTTAGATGGACATCACATTTTGCGATATGTCCTATCTGATGTGTTAAAGAATCCTTCTGTGGCATATAAGCTGGATGCGGCAAGGAATCTACAGATAGTGGGGTTAATGGCTACGATCATGTTTTTGGGTGGGCCTCTTATGGTAGCCATAAAGTTTGTGTCTGGTCTGTTTCTTTTCGGTTTGGTCTCTCCTCTTGAAAAAGCCTACCACTCCGCCAAGAAAGTTTTAAATCTCAAGACAGCTGCCGTCCTGGGGGGGATGGTGGTCCTGGCGGGTTTCAGCGTCTACAACGTTTTAGCTCATTCCGGCATTAAGGGCTTGAACGGCACCGTGTTTTGGTTGGGGCTCATTGTCCTCCTGCCTCTGATCAAGGACTTGTTTTATCGCCTTGCCAAAAAAACACCCAAGGGAGCTCCGAGGGTGGATGAAAAGGAGCATCCCGAACTCTATAAAATGGTGCGGGAACTTTCTCAAAAGGCGGGACTTAAGATGCCGGAGCTTATTCTGTGGGATATGGATGCTCCCAATGCGGCGGCCACGGGGGTCCAAAGTCCCGTCCTTGTGACAAAAACCTATGTCCTTTTCACGAAAGGAATACTCAAAACTATGAGCCCTCAAGAACTGACGGGTGTCATAGGCCATGAGTTATCCCATATCCGGCACCAGGATATTCTTTTGATAGTCGTGTCTAAGATCCTGGAGTTGGCGGTGTGGCTCAATGCTTTTTCCATGCACCTTCCTTTTTATTTTGCCGTGCCTATGATGATTGGAATAGTACTTTTGTCCAAATACTTGAGCCGCATCCGGGAGTACTTGGCGGATGCGGGAGGCGCCATTTTGACAGGCAGGTCGGATTGGCTGGCGGGCGGGCTTTTGCGTTTGGGTGTTTGGGTCCGATTGGTTGGGGGCGTAAACAGAGAACCTGTGGGGGCATTCAGCGTGGAGGAATTGAGTCAAACGCATCCTTCCGGTTTGCGACGTGTTGAGAAAC
>JACQJN010000204.1 GCA_016205085.1 Elusimicrobiota bacterium
GCATGGGAACGGTCTGAAAACTACCGAACCCAGATCTAAAAATATGAAATATAACTTGGTCAATCCCTCTGTCGTCTAGTCCTTGAAGCCGAAAAGAAACCGGGTCACCCACACTGGCTTCCAAAGGAGGATCATCAAAGCTAATTTTCGGCTGAGAATCGCTCAAACTAAACTCCGCCGTGGCCGATACCTCTTTAAAAGGAAGGCTGCCTTCGGCAGCGGAAACAGTTGCCATTAAAGTATACCTGCCTTCGGCAATGGCAACATCCAAAGGCAGGAACTCTTTCATAGGTACCTTTCCCTGAGGTGGTATCGTAAAGCTCAACTCTTTTGTATACCCCTGCCCAAAATCACCCGATACCTGTACATCTGCCTGAGCCGAAGCATTGCCCTTGTTTTCCAGTTCAAGCACTATAGGCAGGCGTTCATTATAGTGATACTTCCCCTTTGGTTTTATAAACCAGATTTCAACCAAAGCGCGCCTCCTTCTGGTCGCTCGCTGAGACTTGACGACCGGTTCTGGTTTGGAGACAGATTTAGGAGATTCTGGAATCGGCGCCCTTCCTTTTATAAAAAAGACCCGCTCTCCCTCGTAAGCAGGCAGCCGTATTCCGTTCTTCAAGACATAGGCCAGCTTAAACCTTAACCTATAATCTCCCGGGGCTAAACTTTCTGAAGAAGGCACCAGGACGGAAATAGGCACATTTCTTGTCCGGGAAGGAAGATTCACATTTTGCTTAGGGATATCCACCACCTTTGAGCCAAAAACCAATTGAGGAGCAATTTCAAGGTTTAAGGACCTTAACGGATCTAAAGAGGAAAGTCCAAACCTTAACTCAATGGCCTCCCCAACCTCATAAGCAGACTTTAAATCCGGTTCCAAAACCGCCACAGCGATAGGAAAAAGAGGCAGGGGCACTTGGAAGTAAAACAAAATCCCGGCCGCCGCAGACAGCATCGTAAGCCCACCCAGGAAAAATGTAAAAATAGATTTCACATGATGATTGTATAAATTTGGAACTTACAGGCCAAATCGGTGTCATATTTTATAGAATGGGAACCCCAATCAGGAGGTGTTATGGAATCAAAAAAATTTCTTGTTGGCATGTTGCTCGCCACTTTGGCTTCTACCGCTGGAGCCGAACCATTGGAAAAACTGGCGGGAAAGTTGGCGAAAGGCTTAAAAGATCAGGAAAGTAAAAAAGTAGCGGTGCTCAATTTTCCTTATCCGGATGGAGGGACCAGCAGCGGCTCTTCCATTGTGCAGGAGAGGTTGACCACATTTCTTGCGGAAAGCGGCAAGACGGAAGTGATCGAAAGGAACCTCATTAAAAAAGTTCTTGAAGAGATGAAACTTGAAACCACAGGCATCATCGATTCCGCCACCACCAAAGAATTGGGGAAAATCTTGGGGGTGGGGGCCTTGGTGACAGGCACCCTCAATGACCTTAAGAAAAATAAAACAGAGGTGAATGCGCGAATCATACAGGTGGAGACAGGTAAAATCCTGGCGGCCGGTCAGACCAAAATAGAAAGAACGTGGACCGATTCGCCCGTCAGGCCCGCGGGAACTAAAACAAATGGTGCGACCACCACATCTAGCTCGGGAGGCTCATTTCTAGGAAAGCCCCTGATTCAGCTCGCCATCCTTCTGGACACAAGCAACAGCATGGATGGGCTGATCGCCCAAGCCAAGACCCAATTGTGGAAGATTGTCAATGAGCTGGCTTCCTCGGAGAGAGACGGCGACAGTCCCACTATCCAGGTATCCTTATATGAATACGGGAACGACAATATCAGCAGGGGAGAAAACCACCTGAGACAGGTCCTGCCCTTCACCACGGATTTAGATAAAGTGTCGGAGAAACTTTTCGGCCTGACCACGCGCGGAGGTCAGGAATATGCCGGCGCCGTGATCCAGGACGCCGTCCAGAACTTGCAGTGGGACAAACACGACGATGTCTACAAGGCCGTATTCATAGCGGGAAACGAGCCCTTCACTCAAGGTCCGATGGATTTTAGGGAAGCCATCGCCTCTGCGATAAACAAAGGCATCCTGGTCAACACCATATTCTGCGGAAACCGTCAGGAAGGGATCGCCACCCAATGGAAGGCGGGATCAGACCTGGGAAATGGCGACTACATGACCATCGATCAGGCGGTCAAGGTGGTTTACATACAAGCCCCGCAGGATGAGGAGATTCAAAAATTAGGAAATCAAATCAACAAAACCTATATTCCACGTGGAACTTACGGAAAAGAAGCCCACCTCAGACAGGGAGCCCAAGACATCAGTGTGGCCGCCCTAGGGACACCCGGAGCTCCCACAGAAAGGGCCCTTTTTAAAGCCAAAGCCCAATATAGCGGAGCCGCCTCCTCCTGGGATCTGGTCAGCGAAATGGAAAGCGGCAAATTGAAATTGGAAGAGCTAAAACAAGAGGAACTTCCCCAGGACCTTAAATCTCTGAGCCCCGCAGAGCTTAAAAGTCATATTGGAAAGAAGATCCAGGAGAGAAAGGACATCCAAAAGAGAATCAATGAGTTAAATAAAGCCCGCGAAAAATACATCGCTGAGGAAGAAAAGAAAAAGGCCAGCGGCCAGGGAATTGAAACCCTGGACCAGGCCATGCTGAAAGCTATTCAAATCCAGGCCACCAAGAAAAACTTCAAATTTAA
>JACQJN010000205.1 GCA_016205085.1 Elusimicrobiota bacterium
ACCAAGATGCTCTTTCCGCTTTTCTTTTTTATATTTCCTACGGTGTTTATTTTGATGCTGGCTCCTTTGGTTATGGAGCTGGTCAAAGGAGGCCTTCCGTTTTAAGTATATGAGAAACTTTAAAACTCTAATCATTGCTTTCTTCGTCCTGGCGACTCTCTACTCTCTGCTCTCTACTGCTTTTGGCGCGTCCGCGGGACGGGCCAAAAACAAGGAGGAGGCTTTGCTTTTGGACCTTTCCAAGGTGAGGATGGGCCCCTTGAGCACCGCTGAAGAGAAGAAAAGGTACTTAAGCACCATCCAGCTGGAAAAGGAGAAGATTCAGAGAAGAATGCTTCGTTCCATCTATGAGAACGCTTACGAAACCTACAAAGACGGGGATTATGAGGGAGCCCAGGAACTGGCCTCCCGCATTTTGTCCATTGACTCCACGTTTGAGGATGCCTCCTTGCTTTTGCAGGCTTCGGGGCAGTTGAAAGGGGCTCCCCGGCCCCGTCTTTCGGCGCGTCAATTTACAGAAGATAAGTTTCGGGAGGCTCTGAAGCTTTATCACGAAAGACATTTGGTGGAGGCTTCCAGAAAGTGGGAAGAGATTTTGAAGCTTTCTCCGGGAAATCTGAAGGCTCGATACTGGTACCTCCGGGTGAATCATGAACTGGCGGAGGAGCATTATCAGCGCGGAAAAAATGCATATGAAAAGGGTCAGCTCCGGGAGGCTTTGAATCAGTGGTATAATGCCTTAATGCTTCGTCCTGGTTATCCGCGCCTGTCCGTTTCCATCGGCAAGGTGGAGACCCAGCTAAGAGAGCAAGAAGCGAATGGCTATTTGACCGAAGCGTTGAATCTGTATGGACAGGGCAAGCTTAAGGAGTCCTTGAAGGCCTTAGAAAAAGTTCTGGAAATTCAGCCGGGAGATGCCAAAGCTAAGAAGCTGGTGGTAGAGGTGCGCTATGAGATCGCCAGCCGGTATGTGACGCAGGGGCGTCGGTTGTATAAGCTGCGCAAGTATGCCTTGGCGATCAAAAATTGGGAGACGGCGCAAAAATTTGGCTACGATCCGCGCTCTACCGCTCAGCTCATTTCCCGCGGCAAGGAACAGATGAAGCGGGAGGCTTCCGTCAGAAAACGCCGGCAGGAAGCTCAGCAGGAGGAAGAGTCGGCGCAGGAGAAGGCGTCTGGGGAGGCTCAGGAACCCGTCCCTGTGGTGCCCGCGGCCCAGGTGCCCCCGCAGCAGCCTCCTGCCGGAATGGTGACGGAGGAGAACCGTCGGGCGTCCCAGCAGCATTATCTCAATGGGGTGGTCCATTTCCAGAATGGGGATTTCCAAAAAGCTCGTGAAGAGTGGATGCTGGCCAAGCAGTTGGATCCCAACCATGCGGATGCCGATGCGGGCTTAAAGCGTATTGAGCAGATGGTCTCTGGCGGCCCCTAATGGGTATAAAATCGAAATGGATTTTTTGGTTTACCTGCATCGGCATCTATGTGATGTTCTTGGGAGGCATTTTCTACTACAACCTATTCAAATGGACTTTTGATGAAAAGCTTAAGTCTGAATCCATCGAGATGGTACGGGTCTACGCCCCTACCCTGCTCAAGGGGCTTCAGAGGAATCTGCGCGCGGTCACGCTGGATGAGTTGGACATCATGGCCGCCCTGTCTAAGGACGATCGTGTCACCTCCCTTCTTTATTTGAATAAATATGGCGAGATCCGGTGGCACAAGGACGCCTCTTTATTGGCGCTGAGTTTCGACGAGTATCGGAAAAGGGTGGGCGTTCCCACCAATGTCATTGAGCAGGCGTATCTTTCCAAAAGCCCCAAGGTAAAAGCCATCCCCAATCAATCGGCTTATGACATTGCCATTCCCCTGTCGGTGCGCGGGGAGGTGATCGGCATCGCCAATGTTCAAATCAGCCGGGAAAAGGCGGAAAAAATCATCCAATCGGCGATGGGGAAATATGTCATAGGGGCTATAGGGGTTCTTTTTTTAATGGGCATTCCTCTGTTCTTTTTCCTCAACCATTTTGTTTTAGGTCCTTTATCCGCTTTGCGCGATGCCATCGAGACCATTTCCCTAAAGGGACTGGACTTGAAATTCGCCTCAAGAAAAGATGAAATTGGGGAGCTGGCGGAGGTGGTGCGGCTGTTTCTCCATAAAGTCAAAGGAGAGCTCTCGGGAGTTCAGGGGAAAGAGACGCAGCGGGAAGCGGCTGAACAGCACTGGTGGGATAAGCTCATCGCCGCGATCGTGGGCAGCCATCAGAAAGCGATCGTGGTGGATGAGGACAACAACGTGCTGCATACCAACTTCCCCTTGAGAGCGCCTGTCTCGGCAAGCACAAAGCTGCATCTGCTGGATGTGGTGGATAGCCAGCAGCAGGATCTGCTTCGGTTGGTGGGGATGGCGCTGGACCGGCCCAACGAGCTGGTGGAGGGAGAGACGGTTTTTAAGGCGGAGCCGTGCCATGTGCGAATCCTGCATCTAAAAGGACAAGGGGATATAAAAAGAACCCTCATTCTTTTTGAACCGAAGCGGATAACCTCAACTCAAAGGAGATAAAATGAAATACGAACTCAGGTCCATATCGGCGACATCGATCTTGCTTTCCTCGATTCCGGCGGTGCTGTTTCTGCTGGGTCTGCTGGGTGGAGTTTTGACCTTTGTCATCATTCCCAATCCCCAAATCGAGCCCATGAATACTCTGACTCGGTTGATGGCCACGGGACTTTTTGGTTTGCTGTATATGGTGCTCATGGTGGCTCTGTTGATGGTGGTTTCTTTCCTTTATAATTTATTTACCCAGACCATCGGATTGCGCGGGATTCGGGTGGAGATAGAAGAGATGGAGGAATGAGATATAACCTCATCTACGCGGCGCGGGAGCCCAACCGCGCCTCTGTTCTTTTAGAGGCGTTGGGCCGGAATGGCTTTTCCATCACCGTGGCGCATAAGGCCAAGGAGGTCCAGGGCCTTCTCTATCAGGGCAGCTGCGATCTGTTGATCTTGGGTCAGGAACTGATGGATGAGGAAGGCATCGCTTTTTTAAAATCCCTCCGCACCCGGGGTCCCACCAAAAAACTTCCCATTGTCGCTCTTCTGGAATCTCCCGACATGATGCTGGATCACGGCCGGGAGACGGGACATCCCCAGGGAAGGGTCTCGGCCCGCTTGGCTTTTTTTCAGATGGGAGCCGATGAATGTTTGATGATCAATCAGGACATTCAGGAGTGCGTCGCGCGGGTAAAGGCGGTCTTAAGACGCACCCTGGTTCATCCCCAGGAGGAAGTTTTAAAGATGGGGGAGATTGAGCTGAATCTCTCGAGTTATACCCTGAAGGTCAAGGATCGGGAAGTCCCCATGACCTCTAAGGAGTTGGATCTTCTGTATGTTTTTTTAAGCTCTCCCAATCGAGTGCTTTCCCGCCCCTATCTGATCGAACGGGTGTGGGGGTATAACTATTTCGGATCCCCCAGGACGGTGGATGTGCATGTGCGGCGTTTGCGGGAGAAGCTGGGAAAGGCGTCGAGGTTTATCCATACCATTCCCTGCGTCGGATATAAGCTGGTTCCATCATGAGAGTGTGAAACGTTTTGGAGAGTGCCATGAAAGAAAATTTGTTGATCGTTGATGATGACGCCCACTTAAGAGAAAGCCTGGCGGAGGTTTTGGATCTGGATGGGTTTAAGTGTTTTCAGGCCGGCACCGCCAAGGAAGGCTTGGAGATGGCCAAACTCCATCATCCCCAGGTGGTGATTTTGGATATTCAGTTGCCGGACTCCAGCGGATTTCAGATTTGCCAGGATTTGCGCCGAACCTCCAAGCAGATGGTGTTGATCATGATGACGGGAAGATTTTTATCCAGCGAAGAGAAAACTCAGGGGTTCGGCTTGGGAGCGGACGACTATATCACCAAGCCTTTTGACTTGAAGGAACTGTCGGTCAGGATCAAACAGCTATTGTCCCGGGCAAAGAATAAATGACGCCATCCAATAAACGAGGCAAGCTTTTTTATAAGTTCTTCTATTTCTTCCTTTTGATTTCCCTGGGTCCTTTGGGGGTGGTGGGATACTATTTTATCAACCTCACCCAGGAATCCCTGAAAAAAGCTTCTCTCAATCATCAAAAATCCCTGGCCATCGGGTTCTCGGATGCGGTCTATAACTATGTCAGCACGTTCCGGAATATTTTAGTGGAAGCCACTCGCATGGAGGATTTCGCCTCGATGAATACGGCGCGCCAGAATTCCAGCCTGAACCATTTGATGCAGCTGCAGGCGGCTTTCCTGGAACTCTCTGTTTTCAATTTGCAGGGCCGTGAGACGGTCCGGCTGGGCCGGTTCCTGGGACGGGAGCCGGAGATGAGAGATTTTTCTCAGAAGAATTCCTTCCTGTTGGCTTTGAGGGACGGCGAGTATGTGGGAGAGTTGGACCGGTTCCTGGGGTCCTATCCCACGGTGACGGTGGGGGTGCAGGTTTTAAACCCTGCCACGTATAAGCCTGCCGGTATTCTGATGGCCAAGCTTTCTTTAAACGGCATTTCCTCCATGCTGGCGCAGGCCTTCCCTCAATCCGGCCGCAGCCGGGCGGCGGTGATGGGATCCAACGGTTTTTTGATCGCCCACTCGGACCGCAAGCAGGTGTTTAAGCCGGACGCGCGATTGCCCAAGGCCGTGGAGGAGATTCTTTTAAGCCATGATGAAGACCAGGGTGGAGGCGAGATCGCTCTTCCGGATGGAGAGCGGTTCTTGGGGGCTTTTGCTACCGTGAAGGATCTGGCTTGGGTGGTGTATGTTCAGGAGCCGATCACCATGGCCTACCAGACCGCCCGGGAGATGCAGGGACGGATCTCCTGGGTCTTTTTGGCTGTGGTGGGCTTCGTTTTGTCCTTGAGTTTTCTTGTTTCTTTGCTCATCACCCAGCCCATCCAAGCCTTAAAGGAGGCTTCCGTCAAACTGGGACGGGGAGAGTTTGAAGACCTGCCTCAGCTCAAGATGCCCAACGATGAGATCGGAGAGCTGGCCCAAACCTTCAATCAGATGAGCGATTCCCTTCGGGTCAAGACCGCGGAACTCTTTAAAGCCAAGGAGGACTTGGAAAAGTTCAACCACACCCTGGAAAATCGGGTGGAGGCCAGGACCCGGGAGCTTCGGGCGGCTCAAGATGAATTGATTACCAAGGAAAGATTGGCCGCCATCGGTCAAATGGCTTCCGTGGTGGGGCATGAAATCAGAAACCCTCTGGCGGTCATCAACAACTCGGTGTACTTTATCAAAACCAAACTGGCCACCGGAGGGGAGGTGGATCCTAAAATTTCCAAGCACATTTCCATCATTGAATCCGAAATCCAGCAGGCCAACGGGATTATCAGCGAAATTCTCACGTTCGCAAGGACCCGGGAGCTTAAACCCGAAGTGCAATCGGCCAACACATTCCTGGAGGAGCTTCTGTCCAGCTATCCCTTTCCTTCCCATATTCAGTTGGTTCAGGACTTTGCGTCCGAAAATCCAGTTGTGTTTATCGATCCGGATGAAATGAAGCAGTGCCTCCGCAACCTGATCGGAAACGCCATCGAGGTGATGCCGGGGGGTGGGGTGCTCAAGGTTTCCACCGTCTTGGTTCAGCAGGGCTGGGTGCGTATGGATGTGGCGGACACGGGGCCCGGGATTCCTGCGGATATCTTGGAGAAGATTTTTGCTCCCTTTTTCACCACCAAGGCCAGAGGCACGGGCCTTGGGTTGGCGGTAGTGCGCAAAGTGCTGGATCGGCATAAGGGAAAAGTGGAGGTAAGTTCCGTCGTGGGAAAGGGAACGACGTTTAGTTTGTACTTGCCGCTGGCCTCCCGGCCCAGCAGTATGACAGTAGACAGTAGACAGTAGCTTAGATTTCGGCAGGCGGGGTGACCAAGGTTTTGCCCGTAAGCCCCCGTAGGGAGGGGTAAGCCGCCGCTAGGCGGCATAGAAGGTGGGGAACCCTGGGGTTGCCCTGTTGGGGTTCGGGGGCCAAGGGTAAACCTTGGTCAGGTCTTGCCTGCAGACATAGAAATGGAAACACCTAAAATATTGATCGTCGATGATGACGCCAAGCTTCGGGAGAGCTTGAGGGACCTTCTGGAGATGGAGGGTTACCAGGTTCAGGAAGCCTCCAACGGAAGGGAAGTCATGGAGGCCGTCGTCACCACTTTTTTCGACATCATCCTGATGGATTTTAACTTGACTCCGGACAAGACGGGCTTGGATGTGATTCGGGATATCCGCAAGGTGAATAAGGAGAGTCAGATTCTGATGATAACGGCGCATGACTCCTTGGATACGGCGGTCATGGCGATTCAGGAGTCGGTCTATGATTTTTTGATCAAGCCGGTGGATTTTAACTATTTGAAGATGGCGCTTGCCAAATGTCTGGAGAAGTTGAGGCTGCAGCAAGAAAACCAGCGCCTGTTCGGGGAGTTGAAGGTTTCCAATGAGCAGCTGACCAATTTAAACAACATGAAGTCCAAGTTTCTCTCCATGGCTTCCCACGATCTGGCCAATTCTTTAATGACGCTTCAGGTGAGTTTCGAGCTGCTGTGCGGAACGCTCCATCCCACCGAGGAGCAGAAAAAGAACGTCCAGTATATCGCCAGCAGCATCGGTCAGATTTCCCGCTTGATCAGCGATCTGGTGGACTGGGCCTCCATCGAGCAGGGCAAATTCCGGCTGGAAAAGAACTCCTTTGAATTGAGCAAGCTCTTGGAAGAGCTTTTACCGGGGGTACGCGCTCGGGCTGGCCAGAAAGATATCCAGATATCCGAACAGATTTCTTCCGGCATCCCAGTCGTCTATGCGGACCGCAGGCGTTTCTCCCAGGTTCTGTTGAATTTGCTGGAGAATGCCATCCGCCACACTCCACGGAGCGGCAAAATTCAGGTGGCGGTCCAGGCTCTGTCTCCCCAGGAGGTGCATGTTTCGGTCCAGGATACCGGAGAAGGCATCGATCCCAGGGAACTTCCCAAACTCTTTCAGAGCTTTTACCAGCCGGAAGGCAGCCGCTCTCCCCAAGGACGGCTGGGTTTGGGGCTCTCCATCGCCCGGGAGATCGTCCAGAGCCACGGCGGGAAAATTTGGGTGGAAAGCGAAGGCATCGGCCGTGGGGCCGCGTTCCATTTTACGATTCCATTGAAATCTTCCATTGAACATGCTACGATTTCCTAATCCATGAAAAAGAAGGTAACGGTTCTCATCGCGGATGATCAAACCCTTTTCCGGGAAGGAATCAAGGATCTTTTAGAAAACGAAAAGGGCATTGAAGTGGTGGGGGAATCCGCGGACGGTCCTGAAACCGTCCGCCTGGCCAAAAAACTCAGGCCGGATGTGATCCTCATGGATATCAAGCTCCCCCAGATGGATGGGGTGACCGCCACCCGCCAAATCCGGAAAGAGTGTCCTCAGACCAACGTGCTGATGCTATCGAGCTTCGAGGATGAGGCCCACGTCATGGAAGCCATTCAGGCGGGAGCCAATGGGTATCTTTCCAAAATGCTTCCTGCCTCCGAACTGGTGAACGCTTTAAAGACATTCGCCCATGAGGGGGTCATGATTCCCCAGGGCGTCATGAGTAAACTCATCGCGGGTTTGCGTCAGATGGGCAATACCAGCGCGGAGGCCTCCTTGGTGGCCCTCACCAAGACGGAAATACGCGTGCTGGCTCTCCTGGGACGCGGCAAAGCCAATAAAGAGATCGCCAAGTACTTAGAGTGCAGCGTCAAGACCGTCAAAAATCACCTCAACTCCATCTTCCAGAAACTGGAAGTCACCAACCGTACCGAAGCCGTGGTGAAAGGCATCGAAATGGGCCTGATCTCGGCTGAAGACTCCACTTAACCTTTCCTTAATACGGCCTGGAAGTTTCTCCGTTTTCCTGGTATATTTCTAGTATGCGCCCATTGCTCGGTCATGGTTTACGCTCTGCCGAACTCGGTCAAATCCTGATGCCGGCGTTGATTCTGGTTTTTTGCCTAACCCTTTTTGTCCGACTCATATTTGAAACCGCCAAGATTTCCCGAGAGAAAATACGGCACCAGTTTGCGGTGGATGCCGCGGCCTTCATCGAAATGACCAACTACTCCGATTTCTTAAACCGCACCGCTTATGTCAACGGGGCTTTTCCGCACCGTATATTCAAAGAGACTTTGGAAGGGTTGGACCCTATTCTGGGAAAGGACAACTCCACTTACGTCAAAATTTATGAGATGCTTTACCAGAATGCCGCTTTCCCCAAGACGGATCAAACTTTGGATGACAGTTCTTTGCCGCGTTGGCCCATTGGTTATGCGGACAGTGATAAGGCCGGGAGGGGGGAAAGGCTCAATCAGCTAAGCTACACTAGAGATCCGGAGGATTTGGGGACATTGGATTTTGTAACGGAGGACAATGCCTACAAAACCTACATCGCTCATAAGGATGTGATGGATATCTACCAACTCTACGCCCAAATTTATTCTCTTCTGGGTTCCGTAGAGGATGCCCAGTGGCAGGTGTTTAAAAGACTCACCGATAACGCCAATTTCTTCAGGAAATCCTACTGGCTCAACTCGGGAGACTGCACCTCCGCGGACAACTGCGGGGAGCAGGGAGCGCAGGCCTTTAAGGGCAGTCCCTTGAGGGCCAAACTGCACAAGGTGACCGCGATCGAGCTCTCCGGCAATCAATTCAACCAATCGAATCTCTTCAATCCCATATCCGTTCTTCATAACCGGAAGAAGTTCGGCAACGCGATCGAAATTCCGGACGGACTTTTCCAGTTGACGACGGTAAATGAAGGCAACCTGCGCCGTTTGAAATACGGATATGAAGTGATCCAGCCTTGGGATCCTCCGGCTGAGAACTATTTTAATGTGGACCTGAAGGCTTTCAGACCCAGGGTGCGGGCGAGGGTGGTCTCCGGGGGCGGGGTGGTGTGGAACGAAGGCAGTCCGGGCAATCCCAGCCCCACTCCCAAATTCCAAACCAGGTTATACCCATGACCAAGCAGGGGTACCCGCAAAGCGGGTCTGCGCGGAAATGGTTGAAGCTCGGCAGAGCGGAAACCATGACCAACTCTAAAAGAGGAGCAGCCACCACGGAGGTCGTCTTGCTTTTTCCACTGTTCATGTTTTTTCTATTCGCTTTCTCGAAGGTATTTGCTTTACTGGTTTTGGTTCAAAAAATGGAGGTGGCCTCCTTCTATGCGGCCCGTAGGTGGCAACTCGAATCCCACCGCTGGGCGGAGCAGGTGCCGTGGGACGATGGAACTTTGCGTCCGGATATTGTGTCTAAGGTGAAGGATTATATAGGCTGTTATAAGCCGTCCATCCGGGAGTTTTTGGATTTATCCAACTGCAATGACCCCAAAATGATCAATGTGGTCCGAACCCAGGTGTGGCAGGTGGTGACATTGAGCGTCAAGACCCGTCCCATGAAGCTCCCTCAATTTTTCTGTACGGACCCCAAGACTCAGGAGACGCCTATGTGCAGGGGGTTTACTTTCGAAGTGACCAAGTATGTTCCCAATCGCGACCGTCCCATTCAATTTCAACTCCC
>JACQJN010000193.1 GCA_016205085.1 Elusimicrobiota bacterium
GCCCAAACTCAATCTGCATGGCTTGCAACAATGGAGAAGAATCTTGAGCAAACAAGGATGAAGGATGAAGGATGAAGGATGAAATGAAGAAAAGGATCATCATTTGTTTTGGAGAGGCGAAGGTAAGAGGGGAGGTCGTTTTCTGTTTTCCTCCATCCGTTGGAGTTCTATCTCCGATACCAGGACGCTGGGGGCGATTTGGTTAACGGGGACCCATCCCGATTCCGCCCCGCAGGTATAGGAGTTGGCCAATTCCAGGTCCTCTCCTGCGGCAATGATTTTATTGATGACCACCAAAGGGGTTCCTACCATTTCCACTCCCCGCACCAGAGTTTCTTTGCCTGTCTTGGCATCTACACGATAGACCATTTTAGCTTTGACCCGCAAGGTTTGAGGTGAGGTTTTTTGAGTAGGGTTGTCGCCTCCAACGGAACCTCTTATGATGAAGCCATAGGGTTTGTTCCGCAGCTGGCACTCTTTCAGTAGAAGCTCTTTTAATTTCGGCAATGGAATAGGGTGGTCGGCCAGAATCACTAAGTTGGCCATCCGGCCGACAGGATGTTTGGAACTGTCGGCTCTGCCGTGGCCGTTGGATTGGGAAAAGCCTTTGATGGGACGGCGAGACATCAGGAAATTCTTTAAAACGCCTTTCTCAATAAGGACCACCTTTCGGGAAGGAATGCCTTCGGCGTCATAGAGATAATGGCCGTGGAGAGGGGTGCCTTTAAATTCCTTCATGGAAGGGTCGTCCACCACGGAAAGAAATTCAGGTATGATTTTGTGTCCTACCAGATCTTTGAAGGTTTGCGCCTCCTCCTCGTCTCTTTGACGCTGGCCTTCCAGACGGTGTCCTATGGCTTCATGAAAAAAGGTGCCCGTAAAATCAGAATCCAATATGGCGGGAGCGGCATAGGGAGACTGAATTTCGGCTTGGTGCAACTGGATAATATCCCGCGATATTTTTTCCGCTTCTTTTATAAGCTCCGCCTGTGACGGCAAATCTTGGACTTCTTTCGCCACCCACTGATGGGAGGATTCGATCAGCATCCCGTCCTTGGCTCTGGCGGAAGCGGCCATCGATAGGGTATGGGGAGCGTTTTCATAAGGAAGCACCAGCTGAGTTCCTTCACTGGTGAGAAGATATCGCTGGGACCATTTGAGATTGGCGACCACATAGGAATCGTGGATTTCGGGATGATTCCCGAAGGCGAGGCTCACTTCCTTTAAGGTCTGCTCTAAAGCATCGATATTCTGGGGCAGGGGAGGAGGAGGCAGGATTTTTTGAGGATGCGTCCGAGATTTTTCCTTGGCAAAATCTTCCAAGCTCTCTTTTTCGAGCTCCGTGGCTTTCCTGGCTTTTTTGCCCAGGTAGCCTGAGACAGCCTGTTTATAGGCTGAGTCCGTCAAGTCCCAGAGAGCCTGTTTAAGGGCCGGGACCGCCCCATCCAGGGGAGCATATCCTGACTCTCCGTTAAAACCTCGGTCCACATTATCCAGGGCATAATTGCCATATCGTGCTTCCACGTACAAAATTTTTTGATGGGTAAAGTTCCGACGGTAAAGGGAGCCATAGGAAGCGCCTAGGCTCAACTCTTGGTGATGGGAAAGACGGTAGGTCAAGAAATAGGGAGGGACGAATTGATCCAGGTTCAATTTTGAGAGAGAGCGGCTCATCTCCTCTTTCATCGCTTTCAATATCATTTTAGGATCGGGGGGAGATTGAAAAGGAGAAGCGGATGTGAATGTGATAAGTAGCCAGTAGCCAGTAGCCAGCAGCCAGGTCACTTTTCCAGCCCTTTGACGAACCTATATAAATTTTCCAAAAGAGGCGTCTTTTGCCCTTGTTTTTTCGCCAATCGAAGCACGGGAAGCAGAATGGCATCTGCTTCTGTGGGGCGTCCGGCTTGAATGTCCTGTAGCATGGAGTTGATTTGCCCTGTCGACTTTTCCATGCCTTCCACGATTGCTTTTTTATGGAGTCGGGAGACGGGATGGATTCCAGCGCGGCGCATGATTCCTAGGATCTCATCCATGGTTTTTACCAACAAGTCTCTTAAAACCGGATTTTTGGCTACTTGATCATTGGGGTATTGGGAGAGTGCTGCGATGGGATTGGCGGAAGCATTTAGAAGCAGCTTGGTCCAGAGCATTCTCCTTTCATCTGGGAGGATGTGAACTTTCCAGCCCGAGCGGGTGAGAACCGCTCCTATCTCTCCGACTAATCGTTTATTTTGGGCATGGGAAGCCAGTTGGATCGAATGCCCGATCACGTGGCGTATATGAGTAGGGGACAAACGGGTGGCGGCGATGTAGCATACTCCCAAGATCATTTTTTTTCTTCCGAAGGCCCGGCTCAAAATGGGGATATGGCACAATCCATTTTGGAGCGAGACAACTGCTTTCGCTTTTCGGGCCAATGGGAAAGCGTTTCGTACGGCCCGTGTTGTATCGTAGGACTTTGTGCAGAAAAATACCAGTTCAGGAGAGGAAAGTCGGGAAACCTGAGTCTCGATTCCATGAAATTTCCGGGAGGATACCGTGGAGCCGTTGATCATGAAACCTCTCTGACGAATCTGGGCGATATGCCTGGGATTTTTTCCCAGGATATCTACTTTAAAACCGGAATTGGCAAAGCACGCGGCCATTAGTCCGCCTATGGCTCCAGGTCCTACAATGAGGATATGTTTCACGACCTCCCCCACTTTTCTGTATAAGCTCGGCCAGATTCCTCGCAGTTCCGGCCGCAGGGACGGCTCTCCTCTGCAGTCGGCCTCCGGGTCTCGCCCCGCTGTATGTGGTCAGGTCCGATGGAACATCGGACCCCTGTGGGCGTGGCTCCGACACGGCCCTGCTCGCCGGAATCCGTTTCGACTAGCCGAGCCAGATAGGGAATGAAGTTTTTGCCTGGGGGTGACCAGGGATTTGCCCGTAGCCCCCGTAGGGAGGGGGAAAGCCGCCGCCAGGCGGCGTAGAAGATGGGGAACCCTGGGGTTGCCCTGTTGGGGTTCGGGGGCCGAGGGCAAGCCCTGGGCAGGACCCATAGGCAAAAACTGGGTGAGGTCGTGTTGAGGGTCAATGGTACAACATCCAATAAACGATGACTCCGGTCACCGAAACATATAGCCAAAGGGGCAGTGTGATGCGGGCGATGCGCGTATGTTGTTCAAAAGCCTTTTTAGAAGCTAGGTAGAGTGTTCTCAGAGCTAGGGGGACGATGGCTACCGC
>JACQJN010000191.1 GCA_016205085.1 Elusimicrobiota bacterium
CCATCTACCAATGTAATAAACCACAGGGTGACCAGGAATGTAAGAGTGATGGGGATAATGACAAAAAATCCAGTGAAAAAGTAGCGTTTGAGGCTGCTGATCATGATTTTAGAGGAGCATTAGAAGGATACCCCTAATCTCAGGGAAGGAGATAGGTAAGTGAAGCTGGGTTGAGATTCATCGTTTCGATGGATGAGGTGGTACCGCAGGTCTAGTCCCAGGGATATGTTTTCTCGGGGCTCTATCCCCACCCCTATCCCTGTGTTCCAGCCTGTGTGTGTTTCTCGATGGAGGTCGCGCAGGGGCATGGTTCTGTTGCCGCTTTCTACGGAAGCCAAAAGGTCATTTTGGATGGAGTACCAGCCGCCCCCTCCCATGACATAGGATTTGAACATTCCTAGAGAGAATCCCATTTTAACACTGGGAGTGAAGAAGAAGGTTTGGAATTCTCCTGTGATGCTTTTCAGCTTAGAATTAGAAAGGAGGGAGGGGCTTAGAGCACGGTAGCGATGTTTGAAACTGCTGCCCATTTCCGTTCCCACCGCGAGAAAACGATTGATGTTAAAATAGCCGGAAACCCCCAAACTAAAGGAGTTGCTGGCCATAGCAGCCGCCTCTTTGTTGAGTATGGCGTAACCAGGTTGTACATCAATCTCCACGGCTTTGGGCCATGTCTCGCCACCGACCGCGGGACTGCGAGTAGAGACTGCCAATGTAAGACAGAAAAGTACCGAGACTTTTTTCACCCCACCTCTCCTATTTACTTCTCGGCACCAGCCCGTTCAGCACCCTACGCAGAGCTCCGAGTACGTCGGCCAGCCGGAGGCTGGACAGCGCCTCCAGTATACTAAAAAAAGCTATAATGCGGCATTATGCGAAGCCTAAAAAAGCGAATTAATTCTCTAATTCATTCTCCGGCTTATATCAGGGCTTATGAGGACACCTCTTTCCTAAAGAGTGAGTCTCTTCGGCCGGTACGGCTTCTCCTGGAACTTTTGAAGCCCGACCTGGTGCTTCAAAGTTATGGGATTGCTTCCACCGTGGTTGTGTTCGGCAGCGTGCGCATTCCTTCTTCTGAAGTGTCGAAAGCCAGAGTCGTTGAATTGGAGAAGAAATATAAAACTTCCACGAGTGACAGGACTTTATATCAGCAGCTGACCATTGCCAGAAGAATTCAGGCTAAATCGAGGTATTATGAGGAGGCCAGGCGCTTCGCGGCGATTGTTTCCAAAAACTCCAAGAAGACTAAAAACGGTTATGTGGTGGTTACGGGGGGAGGGCCGGGAATCATGGAAGCCGCCAATCGTGGAGCCTATGAGGTGGGTGCCAAAAGTATCGGATTCAATATCACCCTTCCGCGTGAGCAAACTCCCAATCCTTATGTTTCTCCGGAGTTTTGCTTTCTTTTCCATTATTTCGCCATGCGCAAGATGCACTTTCTGATGCGGGCCAAGGCATTGGTTTTTTTCCCGGGAGGATATGGAACCATGGACGAGCTTTTTGAAGTGCTGACCTTGATCCAGACCCGGAAAAAGGAGAGGCTTCCGGTGATTTTGTTCGGCAAGGAGTTCTGGGAAAGAGCGATTGATTTCGGTTATTTGGTGGAGGAGGGGGTTATCACTCAGGATGAGAAGGAGATCATCCGGTTTGTGGAGAAGGCGGAAGAGGCTTGGAAGATTATTGCAGATTTCTATCCATCCAAAAGGAAGTCTTAAAACTCCATTTCCACAATATTATACAATGGCAGACCATCATGTTTCTGCTGTTTTGCTTGCTTTTGTCCGCAGTTCAGGCCCAGGCACCATCTCCCAGTGTGCGTAAAATAAATATCCAGCAAAAGGACGTCTTTGATCCGTCTGTTCCTGGCGAGGATTGGTGGGTTTTTCAAATGGCGAATAAGATTCACATCCAGACGCGTCCGCATGTCATCTGGCGGGAGTTGCTTCTGAAACCTGGAGGTCCATGGGACCCCTTAAAAGCCGAAGAGTCTGAGAGAAACTTAAGGCAATTTCCCTTCCTTAAAAATGCCAGATTACAGTCTTTGGAACTGTCTGGGACAAACAAGCTGGATCTTCTAGTGCGAACTCAGGATACCTGGACCTTGGAACCTCAGCTTCTTTTTTCCACAGAGGGGGGGGAAGAAAGTTTCAGCGCGGGGGTGGTAGAAAGAAATTTACTCGGGTTGGGTAAGACCATCAGCCTGTTTCATGATGAGACTGGTGGAGACAAGAAACATGAGATTCGCTACGTGGATCCGCGTGTCGCAGGCAGTTGGATAAGGTCGTACGCTCTTTATAATGAAACGTCCTTAAGCACCGAGAGGCAGTTTCTGGCGGAACGCCCTTTTTATTCTCTCAGCACGGTAGGGGCTTTTCAGATGCATTATGCGAATTTGACGAAGGAAGCAAGACTGTTCCAGTTCGCCGAAGAGTTTTCTAGTTTTGAACAAAGGCATGATTTTTTTAGCGGCACTTTTGGTTTTAAAATAAACCAGGACCCCGCGTTTCCCCGCCGTTTAGAGCTGGGATATATTTATCAAAGAAATGAA
>JACQJN010000188.1 GCA_016205085.1 Elusimicrobiota bacterium
AAGTATTGACTCTTTTGAGTGAAATAATTGTAAGCGATGATGGCAGGGATAGCTACGAAAAGGCCTGCGGCGGTACAGACCAGGGCCTCTGCAATTCCCACCGCCACAACGGAGGGGCCTGCTCCTGCATAGGCTGAGAGATCTTTAAACGCCTTCATGACTCCCAACACTGTGCCGAAAAGACCAATAAAAGGAGCCGTGGAGCCCACCGTAGCTAGGACACCTAATCTCTTTTGCAGGTTCCCTGTTTGCCAATCGATGGCTTTTTGGGCCATTTCGCGGCGTTCCTCTAGACTTCCGGAAGAATCCAGAGCTCTTAAGAGAACATAAGCGGCGGGATGTTTGAACTGTCGGCAGGTATTTATGGCTTCGGCTGAAGCAGATTGGGCTACCTGTTGGCGTATTTTATTTAAAAAGGAAGGCAAGCCCTTAAGAACTTTTCTATAGAAAACCCATCTTTCCCAGGCCACAGCCAATGTGTAGATGGAAAGAACAAATAAAACTAAAAGAACAGGACCGCCTGCATGAATGATTTGCTTGAGATTTATCATAGAATGGAATTATGCCAAAATAGGCTTGTTTTTGTCCACAGGGCGTCGTCTTTTTTAATCGGTTATAAACTTTACCCACGCCCGAGTCCCAGAGTCTATGTTGACTCACCCACATGCATTTAATTTAATTACCCTCATGAACCAAGCAGGAAAAGACATCGAATTGGCAGAAAAACTTCAGCAGGCAAAAAAAATAATCCTCTCTGAAATCCAAAAAGTCATTATAGGCCAGGAAAGAGTCATCGAAGAACTTTTAATTGCCCTTTTTTCCAAAGGACATGCCCTTCTTGTCGGGGTGCCAGGACTAGCCAAAACCCTCCTCATCTCCAGTCTCTCTAAAATCCTAGATCTTAAATTTTCCCGCATCCAGTTCACCCCCGATCTTATGCCTTCCGACATTCTTGGTTCCGAAATCCTGCAGGAAGATCCTCACTCGCGTCAGAGAATTTTTAAATTCACCCCAGGGCCCGTATTCGCCCACATGATCCTCGCCGATGAGATTAACCGGACTCCACCCAAAACCCAATCCGCCCTTCTTCAGGCGATGCAAGAACAACAGGTGACTGTGGGAGGAGAAACCAGGAATCTTCCTCTTCCCTTTTTTGTCCTAGCCACACAAAATCCCATAGAACAGGAAGGAACCTACCCCCTTCCGGAAGCTCAATTGGATCGGTTTTTTCTGCAGATCAACATCGGCTATCCTTCCGAAACCGAAGAAAATAAAATCGTTGCCGAAACGACAGGCGCTTTAAGTCCCCTGCTTAAAAAAGTCTTACAGGCACAGCAGGTCATCGAATTGCAAGAGGTGGTCCGGCGGGTCCCGGTCCCTGAATCACTGATCCAATCCGCCGTCCAGCTGGTCCGTCTCTCCAGACCCCTGGATTCCCAGGGACCCGATTTCGTCCGTAAATGGGTGGCCTGGGGGGCCGGACCACGGGCCAGTCAAGCCCTCATCTTGGGGGCTAAGGCCGCCGCCCTTTTGTCCGGACGTTTTGCCGTTTCCCACGAAGACATCCTACAGATTGCAAAACCCATATTAAGACATCGCATCGTGCTCAACTTCCAAGCTGAAGCCGAAGGCGTCCAGGCAGATCACGTCATCCAGAAATTGTTGGATGCGATATCTAGATAGTTTAAGCCTGGCCAAACTCCGCAGCATACAGATTCACCTTCAACATCCCATCGCCGAAGGGCAACTCACCGGAATTCATAAAAGCAGACGTCGCGGATTTGCCCAGGAATTTGCCCAACACAGGGCGTACGTTCCCGGGGATGACCTTAAATTTCTAGACTGGAAAGCGTATGCCAGAAAAGACCGTTTCTACACCAAGCAATTTCAGGAAGAAAAAAACCTTCGCAGCACTCTTCTTCTGGACGCATCCCGATCCATGGCCTTCGGAAAAAAATGGGAATATGCCTGCCAATTGGCCGCCGCCATAAGCTATCTGGCTCTTTCCCAGGGGGATGCGGTAGGGCTTGTCGTCTTTGATACGAAAATCAGATTCCAACTCCCTCCCCGCAGGCAGATGCAGCACCTGAACCTGCTGGATCATGCCCTCTCGGAAATTTCTCCCGAAGGAGAAACCAACCTCTCGGAAGCCCTGGGATCTTTTTTGCGTTCCCTTCCACGCAGATCCCATCTTATCCTCATCTCTGATCTGTGGGAAGAACCGGAGCCCCTGCTTAAACTTTTCAAAAATCTTAGCGCCGCGGGGCATGAGCTATGGGTCCTTCAGGTGCTGGAGTCGCTGGAGAAGGACCTTGGGCCTCATGGGACATTCTCCCTGGAGGATATGGAGACACATAAAAAACTGCACTGCCAAATAGAGCGCCTTCTCCCCGAATATCGCAAGGAATTCAGCCGATGGATGAAACTCCTAACGGCCTCTCTCCACTCCTCCGAAATAGCGTTCTGGACCGCCTTCACCCACATCCCCTGGGAGCAAAATCTGCTCCAGTTTATT
>JACQJN010000187.1 GCA_016205085.1 Elusimicrobiota bacterium
GTGTCCATGGGGATATGGTTTTTCCGGCATACCTCCTCCAAAATTTCCGTGTAGTATCCGCTCCAGGATCTTTTCCAGCGATTGGTTCGGGTCGTGACGGGATCGGACCAAGCCAGGAGCGCTCCTTCCTGGATGGAGAGGTTGGGATCCGGAACCACTAGATCTTGGTCCACTTCCGTCTTGATGCCCAGCCCGTCGCACTCCGGGCAGGCCCCATAAGGAGAATTGAAGGAGAATAACCTTGGTTCCAATTCCGGCAAGCTTATTCCACAGGAGGTGCAGGCATGGTGTTCGCTATAAAGGGACGCTCCTATTTGAACTAGGCCGCGGGATTCTTTGAGGGCAATTTCTACGGAATCCGCGATTCTTTCTCTCTCCTCTGGAATTACCTTAATGTGATCCACCACCAGGGAGATGGTATGCTTCAAGTAGCGTTTGAGTTTGGGAACATTCTCCAGGGAGTGTGTATTTCCATCCACCTGGACGGAAGCGTATCCGGAGCCCTGAAGTCTTTGGAAAAGTTCTTCATACGTTCCGATGCGGCCTCTGACCAGGGGAGCCAGGATCGAGATGGATTTTAGGTGGTAGTTTTTTAGAATTTCCTTGATGATGGCCTGGGGGGATTGCGCGCTGATGCGCCGGCCGCATTGGGGGCAGTGGGGAATGCCGATGCGGGCAAAAAGGAGCCGCAGGTAATCATAGATTTCGGTCACGGTGGCTACGGTGGAGCGCGGGTTCCGAGAAGGATTTCTCTGTTCGATCGAGATGGCTGGGGACAGGCCCTCGATCAGGTCCACATCCGGTTTTTCCATAAGCTCTAAAAATTGGCGGGCATAGGCGGAGAGACTTTCCACGTAACGCCGCTGTCCTTCGGCATAAATGGTGTCGAAGGCAAGGCTGGATTTCCCCGATCCGGACAGTCCCGTTATCACCACCAGCTTGTCGCGGGGAATTTCCAGGGAGATGTTTTTTAGATTGTGCTCTCTGGCACCGATGATTCGGATCGCGTCCATAGATTGATCAAGGTATCCCGATTTTCAGATTCTTTTGGTTCCGGATAGTCAAGGGTGTAGTGAAGCCCTCGGCTTTCCTTTCTAGCTTGGGCACAGCGGATCACCAATTCCGCCACGGTAGCGATATTGCGCAATTCAATAAGGTCTTGGGTGAGCAGGAAATCCCAGTAATACTCCTGAATTTCCTGAGACAACACCTCCATCCGCCTCCGAGCCCTATCCAATCTTTTGTCGGAGCGGACGATGCCGACATAGTTCCACATCAGTCTTCGGATTTCATCCCAGTTCTGGGAGATGATAACGGCCTCATCTGAGGGGCCGGCTTTGCCTGGGTTCCAGGAGGGGGCTTTTCCAAGAGGCTCGTTTTTACATCGGGGCCATTGAGATTGAATATCCGCATAGGCGCGGTGAGAGAATACGCAGCCCTCCAGGAGTGAGTTGGAGGCGAGGCGATTCGCTCCGTGTAGTCCTGTGTGCGCCACTTCTCCTACCGCATACAGCCCTTTCATAGCCGTTTTTCCGTGTTCATCCGTCACTACTCCCCCGCAGAAAAAATGGGCTGCCGGAACCACAGGAATGGGAAATTTTGCCATGTCGATTCCGAAAGAGAGACATCTCTGATAAATATTGGGAAAACGCCGGATGAGAAAATCTTTAGATTGATGGGTCATGTCCAGGTACACGCAGTCATCTCCGGTTCGTTTTAGCTCTGAGTCAATCGCTCGAGCCACGATATCTCTGGGAGCCAATTCTGCTTGAGGGGAGTACTGTTTTATAAAGGCGGTTCCATCTTTCAGGCGCAGGATTCCGCCTTCTCCTCGAAGAGCCTCCGAGATAAGAAAGGATTTCGCTTCGGGGTGGTACAAGCAGGTGGGATGAAATTGCACAAACTCCAGGTTGGCTAGTGTGGCGCCGGCTCGGTAAGCCATGGCAATTCCGTCTCCCGTGGCGATGTCGGGATTGGAGGTATAGAGGTATACCTTGCCTGCACCCCCTGTGGCTAAAACGGTAAAACGGGCAAGAAATGTGTGCACCTGGTCGTTTTTGCCATCTAGGGCATAGGCGCCTAGGCATTGATTGGAAGGGGACTGGATTTCTAAAGGGTGGTGCTTCGTGATCAGATCCACGCAGATATGGTTTTCAAAAAAACGGATGCGCTTATTTTTACGGCATGCCTCCAGAAGGGCTCTTTCTATTTCATAGCCTGTGAAATCCCCTGCATGCAGAATTCTGCGCTGGGAATGTCCTCCTTCCAGACCTAGATTCAATTTTCTTTTGCTTTCGGTGAAGCGAACGCCACTATTCATGAGTTCCTGAATGCGGTCGGGGCCTTCGCGGACTGTCAGTCTGACTATGTCTTCCTTGCATAGTCCGGCGCCAGCTTTCAGCGTATCCTGAACATGGCTTTCGAAACTATCTGCCTCGCTCATGACGGCCGCAATCCCTCCCTGGGCGTAGTTGGTGTTGGATTCCACGGCTTTCTTTTTGGTGACAACATGCACGGTTCCCAAATTAGAGAGCTTGTAAGCCGCCAAGAGTCCGGCAATGCCGCTCCCTAAAACTAAAAAATCAGATTCAATATCCATCGCTATATCCTATAGTCATTGTCGGTCGGAGGTTCCAAACCTGATATTATATAATAGATTCATGGTGCGCAGTTTTAAAAATTGGAGGCCGAAGATTCATCCGGAGGCTTTTGTGCATGAATCGGCCGAGGTGATTGGGCGGGTGAGGGTCGGCCGCAAGGCTTCCATTTGGCCATTGGCAGTTTTAAGAGGAGATGTGAACA
>JACQJN010000209.1 GCA_016205085.1 Elusimicrobiota bacterium
CCCGATCTCATGGAACGCATGAAAAAACAATGTGAAAGACTGGAAGTTGAGATCATCGCTGAAAACATCTCCAAAATTCAACTCAAGAAGTCACCGTTTGAATTGGAAACCACGGAAGGAAAAAAGGTCCAGACTCGCAGCATTATTATCGCAACGGGAGCTAATGCCAAGTGGCTGGGCTTGGAATCGGAAAAAAGATTGCATGGGAAAGGAGTATCGGCCTGCGCGGTTTGTGACGGATTTTTCTTTAAAGGTAAGGAAGTCTGTGTCGTGGGAGGGGGGGACACCGCCATGGAGGAAAGCACTTTCCTCACCAAATTTGCCTCCAAGGTGACCGTCATCCATCGAAGGGACAAACTCAGAGCCTCTAAAATGATGCAGGATAGAGCTTTGAAGAACCCAAAAATATCATTCATTTGGGACAGCGCCGTGACAGAAGTGCTAGGAAATGAATCAGTTACTGGAGTCAATATCCAAAACCTGAAAACAAAAAAAGAAACAAAAATTTCATGTAATGGTTTTTTCGTGGCCATCGGCCACACACCCAACACCAATATTTTTGAGGGTCAGATCAAACTAGATGAGAAAGGATATATAGTGACGGATGGAAGAACTAGAACATCGGTCCCAGGAGTCTTTGCCGCGGGCGATGTGATGGACTCCATCTATCGCCAAGCTGTCACCGCGGCGGGCACGGGCTGTATGGCCTCCCTAGAAGCGGAAAGATTCCTGGCTCACAAATAAGAGCCCATAACCCAGGAGCAGAGCCCACCACCGAAATCTGCGATAAAAACTAAACCGAAAAGTCTGCAACCATAGACAAATCAAAAGGAAAATCAGGGCACAAAACCAATAGGTCCACAGGCCGGGCCACCAAGCAAAAAAAAGTCCCATCCAAACGATCCAGGGAGCCAAATGCCTCAGGCCCACGGTCCATGGAGTTCCCAAACGCACCGTACGGTGCAATAGAAGGTATCCTCCATACAACGTCAGCCACCCCAACGCAACTCCATGAAATCCCACATGGAAATGCGGCACTAAAACCCAAGCCAACAAAAAGAACAGATACGGCAGACCTTCGGGATTCCAGCTAAAAGGCAGATCGGCGCTCTGGTAGATCCTATCCTCTCTTCCTTCTGCGCGGAGTGAGGGCAACAGGCTTTGGTTGATGGTTTGAACGATCCTGGCTACAAGGTCCTTTTCATATTCCTTATCCCTCTTATTTTCCATCTGGGGATAAATGGGGGGATGGAATCGAACGGACACGGGACCTGTCCTCGGCAAAAGACGATCCTTGGGCCAAACCCTATATCCTCCCAAAATAGTTATCGGGACAACAGGAGCTCCCGTCATCATGGCCAACCGAGCCACCCCTGATTTTAACGGATTCATAGTGCCGAAATCAGAACGCCCCCCTTCAGGAAATATCCCGAACACCTCCCCCGCCCTAAGCACCTTAGCCGCTTGCTCAAAAGAAGCCCTTCCCGGTTTTTGGGTATTCACCGGAATAGCTCCATACCTACGTATTAGATTTCCTAGTACCGGCACCTGGAAGGGCTTCTCCCAGGCCAAAAATCGAACAGGCCTTTTAAGGCCGTGCATGATAAAAGCCGGGTCCAAATAGGTAGGATGGTTAGAAGCTAAAATAACAGGACCAGCGTCGGGAACACGAGAAGTCCCTTCTATTTGGATATCGAAAAGGAGTTTAAAAAGGATTTTGGCAAATAGCCTGAGAAAAAAATCTAGCACTATTCTTCATCCACTTTCTTGCATCTTAAAACAGGATGTTGCACCAAAGTTCCCAACTGTTCCAACTTCATGCGAAGAAGAGGCGGCAGTCCGGGATCCTTCATCAACTTTTGAATCTGAGGCGCACTGGGAGCCAGAACCTTATCATAGAATCCGGCTTGTCTTAAAACTTCCAACACCTGCTCCTTATCCTTGAAATCCCACTTCTCCTCATGAGCAGCGGAAACCTCATAATTTTTTCCAAAAGCGCGGACATATCCCTTCTTTTTAAGCAAATCCAATATCTGCCCCTTCACATCCTCGATCCTATCTTCGACCTCCTTGGCTTCCTCTTTGATTTTTCCATACCGATCTACCAAAGCCGCTAAATTCTCATCCTGGGAATGATCCGCGAAAAGATCTCCATCGAACGCGGCGGAAGCTCCCTGATCCTGAGTGGCATAGAGATGCTTAAAGACGGGACACAAAGGCTTGTAATCGCACCAGGAACATTTTCTCTCCTCAGGTTTTGGATCAAAACTCTTTTCCTGGATAGATTCCGAGACCTGCACAATGGTTTTCCTTAAGTTGGTTATCTGTCCCTGGGAGTGAGGAATCACCGTCAAGGCAGTCAAAGACGGCAGATGATAGAATGTGAGGCTATCCACCTTTAAGCCTAAAAGCTCTTCACAAGCCATCTGGTACATGGTGAGTTGAGAATCCTCTTTTACTCGAGAAAGATCGAACGCCTTTCCCGTTTTATAATCCACGATGGCAATTTTATTATTCTCCAGCTTATCGATTCGGTCCACTTTTCCCGTTACCGGTACTCCATCCACTTCAAATGTAAACCCGTATTCGGCAAAGAGGGGAGGCTTAAAATCCCCAATATGCTTCTGGTAAAAGCTGGTTAAAATTCTTTGGCCCTCTTCAAAATACTCCGCCTCAGCTTTAGTATCTTTATAACCCTTCGATTCCCAATTCTTCTTATAGTGTCCCAAAACCTCCTCCAAGCTCGGGGCCGGAAGAGCGGGAACTCCGTAAAAAAACTCCAATGCCGTATGAACGCTATGTCCAAATGAGAAAAAATGCTTGGGCTTTTCCGGAAGTTTATCTATATACTTGAATTTGTACTTCTGGGGACATTCCCGATATAACGAGATCGAGGAATGGGATAGGGGTCTCATGGGGAAACTTGGTACGACAAAAGCTCGGTGTTCCGGTTCTCGAAACCGGGCCCGGCTACCGTCGTCAGAATTCGCCCCACACCCGGGGCATAGTAGTCATATTTCCAAGAACGAACTCCGGAAATTTGCTCCTTGAGCTTAAGGACGTCCGGGAACACTCCTGCGCGAACTTTGACTTGAGCCCGAGTGTCCGTCACCTCAAAATGCACTTCCTGAAAACCCCTGCGAGAAACCCACTTCATACCCACCGCCATCGGGTATTTTAAGATTGTAGTAGGAGCCCCTTTCCCATCGGATTCCATCTCCTTAAGCTCCCAATCCTGATGATGGTATTCTTTCTTAAAGTCTTTAAACCGCTTTTTGCCGGCAAAAAACCATCCTTGAAGATACGTCCGATGGGTAGAAGAATCCACGAAACATTCCATCTCTTGCCTCATGTTCCGCCCGCCGGTTTCGGAATCCACCAATATCCAGCTCCTTCCGGAATGAAGGGGAAAATAATCCGGGCATCGAAACAAGGCATCCCGAGACATCTGGACCCAGTTTTTATGATCCGGATAGTTTCGAATAGCTCTTTCAAAAAGAGGCCTCGCCTTCTGGCACTGCCCCAAATGGTCCATATAAACTCTTCCGGCAAGATAGAGGACCTCCGCCGCTCGTTGGTGCTGAGGATATTTTTCGTAGAAGGATTCATAGGCCATCGCCGCCTTGTCAAACTGTCCGCGCTTTTCCAGAGATTGAGCCCGCCAGAGAGAAATTCGACCACAACCTATAAAGAAAGTAGTCAGGAAAACAACTTTTAAGTTCCTAACCACTGTCCTTCAAAAAACCCTTCTCTTTAAAACTGAAATAACTGGAGTCTGCCACAATGATATGATCCAAAAGTTCAATTCCCAAAAGTCTTCCGGCCTTTATCAATCGAGCCGTCACTTCCTGATCTTCGCGCGATGGAGAAGGATCCCCTGAAGGATGGTTATGAGCTACCACCACGGCGGCCGCCCTCTGTTCCAGAGCGGGGGCAAAAACCTCGCGAGGATGCACCAAACTGCTGGATAGTGTTCCGATGGACACCACTTCCTGCTCTATCAGTTGATGTCTTCCCGTCAAGTAGAGCGCCACCAGATGTTCTTTCTTACGGCTTCTGAGGAAAGTCAGTTGATCCAAAACCTTGGCTGGTGTGTTCAGGATGGGCCTCAAATCTGACACCGAATTTTGGAATCGTCTAGCCAGTTCAAAGGCCGCCACCAAAGTCGACGCGCGCGTTCCCCGCATCCCCTTGACCTGACTCAGGCTTTCCAGACCGGCCTGTCCCAAACTTCCATCGGGATATTTTTTTAAAAGCTCCCTTGAAAGCTCCAGAACATTTTTGCCGGAATAACCTGTTCTAAGAAGGATAGCCAGAAGCTCTTCATCTTTAAGGGCTTGGGGGCCTCCCTTTTGGAGTCTTTCCCTAGGTTTCTCTACGTTGTGAAGAGATTTAAAGGACATGGCGGCTACCCCGGCTTGCTCATTTTAACAATTTTTTCACTTGGTTTTAATGAATTATTAACGGCAGGCATCTATACTCTATTTGAAGGCAGGATAGCCTGTAAGCCTCTCAGGCAACAGTCAGGCAACGGTACGACATCTTAGGACTACAACAGCAGGTGCAACTGTGGGCTCCCGCCACTCGGCGCGGCGGGAGAACAACTGAAAATGAGAGGCTTACAGGCTGTCTTCTTCTCCCACTCCAAAGTAGTATAATTTCAAACTCTGAGGGATAAACGGAAAGAGACTAAAGCCGACATTATGCACCATCTCGGTTCACGCGACTCTCAACGGTCTTGGTGTTCTGAAACACATTCCCATTGTTTGGCAACTCTAATTGCGCCATTGCAATTTTCGCTCGTATCATATATACTCTTATTAGATGCTAATTAAATGCGAGGTGACCCCATGCTGAATATTCGGCAGGATATTCATTCGTTGACAGACTTTAAACGCCACACCGTCGACTTCGTGAAGCAACTCAAAAAGGCCCATCGCCCTTTGGTTCTGACAGTCAACGGACGAGCCGAGGTGGTCGTCCAGGACCCGGAATCCTACCAGAGGCTCTTGGAGATGGCGGAAAGCTTTGAGGCCATTTCAGCCGTCCAGGAAGGGATGTCGCAAGCCGAGCGCGGGGAGGGGATATCTCTGGAGCAGTTCGACAAGCGCATGCGAAAGAAGCATGGCCTATCGCGTTAGGCTGACGCCGCGTGCGCAGAGGGACGTTGAGGAACTCTATCGATGGGTAATCCTCCGCGCGCCACATCAGGGAGGCGTATGGTACAACGGTTTGATCGACGCGATTAAATCCCTAACTGATCATCCCCAGCGATGTCCGATCAGCCCAGAAGGACTGGAACTCCGAGAGCAGATTAGGCAATTGCTTTACGGGAGACGGCCTTATCGAATTCTATTTTGGATCAAAGAGAAGGAAGTTCAAGTTCTGCACATTCGGCGAGGAGCGCGCAAGTCCTGGAATCCAGCGAAGGAGAAGATCAAATAAAGAGTCGCGCGAAACGACGCAAGCGGAATTAGCTAAAATCACTTTTTGCGCCCGTAGCTCAATGGACAGAGCATCTGCCTTCTAAGCAGAGGGTTGCAGGTTCGATTCCTGCCGGGCGCAAAATTTCCGGGGCCATCCGGGCGCACCCCTCCGGTCTGCCGACCTTCGAGTACTTCCTCGGCGACCCAGAGGGTACCCCGCCTTGGGCGCACTATAATTTAACACCGATTCCCTTTGAGATGTTCCTGAGCAGGTCCTGCTGTTCCTTCTTCTGCTTCTCCTCCGCCACATGATGCAGACGCTGCAAGGTTTTAAGAGCCTCCAATTTAATATCCGTATCCATGTCGTTTAAGGCAGGAGTCAGCATGGCAACGACATCCGGATCCCCCAGAGAGCCGATGGCCACCAGAGCCGCCATGCGCACCTGTTTATCGTAATCTTTCAATCCCAGACTAAAAAGAGGCTGAGCCGTTCTGTCCTTGGCATCTCCCAGCATTTTGAAAATCTTCTCTTTAACGGCCGGGTCCACCTCTTCGGCAAACCTTTCAGAAAGGATACTGGCGGTTGCGGGATCATTGACCCGATAAATCATTTCCAAAGCGGCCCACCGAAGCCGGGGATCCACATCCTTTGAAATTTCTTTTAGGCTCTCTAAAATTTCAGGATCTAACTGAAAAGCGAGTGGAGGAGACGGAGTCTGCGCCGGCATGGTATTGGTTAAAAACGAATCATCCCTTCGCCGATCCATCACATACCAAACGCCCGACGCAGAAACAACCATCAAGACAAGCCACCTCAGCAAAGAACTTTGAAAAAATCTTAGGATAAGGCTCGCGTCGATAGACTCCTCCATGCGAAATAGTATACCCGGAAACGTTGCAGGAAAAATAAAGAAATAATAA
>JACQJN010000210.1 GCA_016205085.1 Elusimicrobiota bacterium
ATGACAGAAGGGCTTCCACCCGGACACCCTCCTATCGGGCAGTCTGGTTCTCCCGCGGGACCTAAAACAGGAAAGTAGGGCGGATTTTGGTTCAATCTTTGGCGTCGGTATTATAACGCTTTGCGGCTTCTTCTAGTTTTTGGAGGTCTTCAGGGGAAAGAGCCACTTGCCGGCCGAGCTTGAAAGTTCCCAAGACGATCTGGGCGAAGTGTTCCACTAACTCCATTTTCTGACGTGCCTCACACAAATCTTTCCCATAGGTCACCACGCCATGGTTGCCCATCAGGATGGCGGTGTGGTGCGGGATCAGGTTTTCCATGGCTGTGGCCAGGTCGGGGCTCCCAGGCGTCCCGTACTTAGCCAGGGGGGCCTTGCCGACCGCCATGATGAATTCCGAGGCGATGGGTTGATCCAGGCTTATTCCGGCGCAGGCGAAAGCGGTGGCCAAGGGAGGGTGGGCGTGGACAACCGCATTCACATCGGAACGCAGCCGATAGATTTGAAGATGCAAGTTCTTTTCGGAAGAGGGGTTCCGGCGGCCGAAACGTCTCTGACCTTCCGGTGAAATGAGAACTATATCTTCCGGCTGCATGCCTTCCTTGGAGATGCCGGTTGGTGTGATCAATAGGAGCCATGGGTCCAAACGGACTGAAAAATTGCCGGATGTTGCCGGGCAATAGCCGAGTCTCCCCAGGATCTGTCCGCACTCTACTAAATCCTTTCTGTGTCCCTGCTCGTTTTTCTTCATAAAATCAGATAGGATTCATATAGATGGTCACCTGCCATGGGGAACAGGGAGATGCCCCTAAGGAGAGTTGAATTTAAATGTTTTGGTCAATGTGAATACGGAGCTATTGGTAAATTCCCATTCTCCTAATGCAACAAGATTGGGAGCCCACCTGAAGTCCAGGCCCCAGGGCCTGTACTGCAGCCCGACACCTCCCGTTGGCAGGAAAGAATCGGAATTCGTGAAATTCTGAGATTTAAGCACGGCTCCCGTGGTCTCGTTGGTGACGATGTTTTCAACGGAGGGGCTGACATTCTTAAGCTGTATGGCAAAAAAAGGAGCCCAGCGGAAGGGACCCGTGTTAAACTGGAGGGAGGCCCCCAGGACAAATCCAGGGATAAGTTCTTTGAAACTATTTTTGTAGCTGACGGTATTCCCCGCCAAAACCGAAACGGGGGCGCTATAGTCCGCGCTTTGGTTTTGGTATAAAAAGCCGTATCCAACAAATAGGGGAAGGCGAAATCCTTCCGGGTCCGTAAACGGGTCATAAATGATTGTGCCGGAAACTTGCAGGGTGGTTCCCTTTTCGTCCGCGTCATGGCGCTTGATCAGGTTATGGCCGGAGTCATATTCCGCTAAGGCGAATGTTTTGCCGGACAACCGCATAAACGCCGCTGAAACGCTGTACCCCCAATGATCGGTCAGGCCCTGGAGCCAGGAAACGACAACCCCGCCTCCCTTGGCATCGTTTTCGGAGAAAGTGGTGTTGCCGCCTGAGAAACCACCGTCAGATAACGTATCCAGGCTTTGCCCGAACCCCTGGCTAAATTTACTGAAGGAGGTGATATAGGCCGGTGTGATTTTTAATTGCCTGGCCCCTTTTTGCAGGGGATTTGTAGGGAATCCATAGCTATTGAGTATCATGATGGGGTCCTGGTAGGTGGCGTAATCCGAGAATCCAAAACTCATGGGTGGGGATATGTGGGAAGCCCTGAGGGGTAGTTGCAAAAAGAGGATGATAGATGTAACGAAAAGAATGATTTTCACAAATTTCTCCTGTTCTGATGCCATTATACTACTTCTGCGATAGGGCTAATTCCCGGTGATTTTTTTCCTCAGATCGGACAGCTGAAGGGACGTTCCCAGAACCACCAGGGTTTCCCCCGCTTTCAGAGACCTCTCCGCCGTCGGATTAAGTTCGTAGTTTCCGCCCGCATGCCGCACGGAGACGACGAGGGCGGCGTTCCCCTCGGCTCCCTTGATTTTGCCGATCGGCCGGTTGAGGAAGGGAGAGTTTTCGGGAACCGTCACTTCCTCAAAACGGATGATCTCTCCGTCCTCGTGGAGCATGTGATCTAAGAATCCCACCACAGCCGGGCGCAGCATTTCGGAAGCCATGCGCATGCCTCCGATAAACCGCGGGTTGACGACGGCCGACACCCCGCTGCGCAAAAGCTTCTCGCGGACGTTGGATTCTATTTGACTGGAGACAATGCGAATCTTGGGATTCATTCCGCGGGCGGTCAAGGCTACGAAGGCGTTGTCCCGGTCGGAGGAGAGGGTCGTGAAAAGTCCCTTGGCCTGAGAAATGCCCGCTTGTTGGAGGATATTATCGTCCATGGCGTCTCCATGGATGGCGAGGATTCCTTGCTCCATCAATTTTTGGTGGAGTGCGGATTCTTTTTCGATGACGACCACCGCGTGGTGGGTTTTGGCGAGTTCCTCCATAATCACCTGGCCCGTGTGGCCCGTCCCGCACACGATGAAATG
>JACQJN010000197.1 GCA_016205085.1 Elusimicrobiota bacterium
GTTAAAAGAAGGCCCTATTCCGTGATTCTCTTAGATGAGATCGAAAAGGCTCACCCCGATGTGCTCAACATTTTGCTTCAGGTTTTAGATGACGGCATACTCACCGATGGAAGGGGAGAAACGGTGGATTTTAAGCGCGCCATCATCATCATGACCTCCAATATCGCCAGCCGTGAGATCCAGGAAATTCAATCCCGCCAGGGGTCGGAGTCGGAGGAGGGGGAAGCGTTGCTCAAGGAAAAGGTGGAGTTGGAGATTAAAAGAAGTTTAAAGCCGGAACTGATCAACCGCATCGAGGATGGCTGGATTGTATTTAAGCCCCTTAAGAAGGATCAGTTGGTCGACATAGGAAAACTCCTCATCAAAAAGGAGCTGCTGCAACCTCTGGCCGGCAAGGGGCATTATCTGGCTTCGGTAGGACTCAATGTCATCCAATATATAGTAGACAACGGAGGATACGATCCGAGGTATGGGGCCCGTCCTATGCGCCGACAGATTAAAAAACAGATAGGAGATCCCTTGTCCGAACATCTTCTGGAGCAGAAAGAGGAAAGCCCCAGGAAAATTTCGGTCCAAATTCAGACGGGAAAAATTGTGGTTGCCAGTGAACCCATGCCGGAACAGAATTTGCAAAAGAGCCCTCTGCCGCAGGGAAGATTGGGAAGATGGGCCAGAACTATTTTAAATCCCCAGCAACAAAAGGAGCTTTCCCCGGCGGCCTTGAAGGCCTCCTATGATGCCGCGATGCAGAGCCTCGGGTCTTCAGCCAAGACCTGGGGCATTTTCTCGGTTCAGACGCCGCCCTCCGAAGGCTCCCTCCTTTTTGAGCTTCGCTCGGATCACCTGGATGTAAACAAAGTGGATGCGGGCCTGATCCTTGAAAATTCTCCCGGGGGTGGCATATCGGGTTGGATGCAGAAGCTTCAGGAAGAAGGGTTTAGCCCCGAGGAGATTCTACCTCTCCAGGCTTGGATCGCCAAGAGCATCCGCTGCGGCAAGGATTGTGCGGCGGCGAAGGAAGCTTCCTCAAGTTTGAGGGTGAGATGGGAGAGATCGGGTGGAACTTATATTTTCAAAATCATCGGGCCGGCGCTTAATTCGGAGGAGAGGGAGGAGGCCTATGACGCCTTTGAAGATCACTTTTCCCAAAAGACCCAGAGCTTCGAGGACTCCCTGCGTGAGAAAGACAGACTTTCTGGAGAAGGTAAAAGGGCCCGGGCTCTTCTTTTTGAGTTGCACCGCCAACTCTCGGGTGTTGCGGGTGTCCGGTTCGGCTCCTTCTGGGATCAGAATTCATCCACCTATTGGTTGGTTTTGCCTAGGGCGCGTGAGAAGAAAGCTTCGACCGAGAAGAATGCCTCGACCCTGGGGGTAGAAATAGAAGTTCTTCCAGAGAGCTCCGAGGGATCTTCTTCCGATGGGGTGGAGATAGTTAAGAAAGTTCTCTCAGGGCATTCTCCCAAACAATCCGGGGTTTCCCAGATATATTTGAAACGAAATTATGGGGCCTTGGATATTATAAAACTTAGACGGGAACTTAAGAATTTAGCTAAACAAAAGAATGCCGAGGCACTTGCTTTGATATTAAAGGATTTAGATTGGGACAAGGTAAAGCATAGGCTCGATGGCGTTCTGGTCAATAATATTGTGCCTTTAATCCGGCCTTTACCTGGAAAAGAGAAAACCAATCCTTTGGCGGAAACCATTGTCCCTGCCTTGGTCCCTTGGCTGAAAGGAGAGTATGTGCCCAATAATTATAGGGAGGGCTATGCTCAAAGATGGTTACTGGAAGATGCATATGTTTGGCTCTCGGATTTTGAGGCCTATCGTGGCGGATTCGGAAATCCTCAAACCCTGATTTCTCTGGTGCATCTATGGACTCTTCCTTCATCAGATTTAAATTTAGAGGAGGCCGTCCGGAGGATGTTGAATTTGTCTTTTTTCCTGGCAGATGATTCATGGAAAATAGCTCAGTGGACTTCGCGTATTTTTAATAACATGATTGGACCAGCCACCAAGGACAGAATCATCCAGACGATCTCGGAGCGCTTAAAAGAGATGCCCACCTCGCGCAGGTTGGATATTCTGGTGGAGCTTAAAGATGCTCTGTTTAGCGAGATGAAGCAGAGGATTTTATGGGATGTGTTGTATCCCCTTCACCCGCATGTGGATACCCCGGAGTGGGATCGTTTCCTGGAGCTCCTCCGACGCCCCGGTCTTTTAGAGGGGGAGTGGGCCGAGCCTGTTCGAGAAAGGGTTGCGGAACTTTTAAAGACAGCTCCCCATACCGTCCTTCAGAAAATAGAACGAGAACCGTCTCATTATGCGCAGGGTTTAGAGTATGTGGCCTTGGAACTGGGCTTGGCGCCGGTTCCGGCCCAGGGACGTGATCCAAGCCTTCGAGAAGCCCTGCGGGACATTCTCTCTGAAATAAATCTTGTCCATTCCCTGAATCAGTACTCTGAGCTGATGAAACCCGGCCGCTTATCCAGCGTGTTGAGCCTCTTGACCCGTGAGGATATCGCTGAAATTCGTAAAGCGTTGGAGCGGTATCCATTGAATAATCCTTTAAAGCTGCGGGGACTTCTGATCCGGGCTCAGGTCTCTCCGCGCACATTGATGCTTCTAGATCTCTACCGCACATTCCTCCAAAGTCGGAAGGACCTGATGGGTTCAGAGGATATTTCTTTTTTGCTGAACGAAGCTGAGGGACAGATGGGATATGGGGATACATTTCGTGAACGGGCGACACGAAGGGAGATGCATAGGATTTTTCTAAACATGTTTTTAGACTTTGCCAATCGGCGGCAGGACCTCTTGAGTGAAGACATGCTCTCTCGGTTGATCCGGCTTCAGCATTTTAGTTCCTGGCGCAATAGATTCCCTGTGCCTTGGAGGCATGAGGGCTATCGGACTGTTGGGTATTACGATGGTCAAATGCGTGGTTGGAGAATCTTTTTCCTGCTTCTTTCTTGTGTTGCGGGAGCGGGCGGAACTATAGATTCTTTTATGGTCGGATCCTTTTATTGGAGCTGGTGGTTTATCCCTTTATGTCTGTTTGGCTGGATGACGGCGGCCCCCTTTTACCATTTGATGGCCGGATGGGATGCTTGGTCCAATCGGAGGAAGATCTATCGATTTTTTAAAGGGATCGATCCTAAATGGATATCCACGGGATTGCTTTCTCAGATCTCCTCCGGGGAAATTCACTCCCGAAAGGATCAGGTCCAGGTCAAACTAAAGCCTCGCCCCAATTACCGGAAATTGCTGAATATCCTTCAGCGCCGCATCTCCAAATAAAAAGAACCGCTCACTTACCCCTTGACAAAAGAAGGTTTTCCCTTTATGCTATAGCATATGATATGGATAAAGATATTGCATAAGCCA
>JACQJN010000198.1 GCA_016205085.1 Elusimicrobiota bacterium
CTTCCCAACCTATTGCCGGAACAGGCCAAATTCATCAAAACTCAAAACATACTGCAGGAAGAAGTGGAAACCCTCCGCAAAAAAGTGGGCAAGCGCCTGGCCGGCCAGAAATATATCCTGGTGGATACCAAAGCCAGCAAACTTTATCTCAAGGAGGGTTTAAGACTCTTGCAGGAAGCCGCCTGTTCCGTGGGACGGGGAGGGCTTCTCATTGACAAGAAGACGGACAGGCGCTGGGAGTTCGGCACCCCGAAAGGCGTTTTCAGCATCCTTCGGAAAGCGGAAGACCCGCTGTGGATCAAGCCGGATTGGGCTTTTTTGGAAAATAAACAGCCGGTGCCTCCTCCCGATGATCCCTCCCGCCTGGTTCAGGGGGAGCTGGGGCAATACCTCCTCGATATCGGCAACGGTTACCTGATTCATGGCACCAAAGACGAAGCCTCCCTCGGCCGCCCTGTTTCGCACGGCTGCATCCGTCTGGGAAAAGAGGACCTGAATTTCGCCTACCGGAATATTCCGGTAGGAACCAAAGTCTACATCTACTGATATGTGGCATGACTTTATTTACCTGTCCAGCCAGCACCCCATCCGCCTTCTCCACGGGCTCGGCGTGGGACTAGGACTTTTTAGTTTGTTGACATTCGGCCACTCTCTCCTGCAAAAGCATCGATTGGAACTGGAGAAAGAACTCCGCCGAACCCTGTTTACGCTGGAAGAAACGGACATGGCGCTCCAGACGGCGGAATACATCAACCGGCTCAAAGAGCGCGACATCCAGAAAATCAAAACGGCGCTGGTAACCCAAGCCAAAACGCAAAAGAAATTCCATGAAGAAAAGTTCATCCTCACGGAGGAAAAACGTCAGCTGGAAAAACAGTGGGATCTTCTCATCACCTATCTGATGCTGGAGGCGACGGAGTCGCAGCCTGAAGCCAATAAGCTTCATATCATGAAGGGAGACCAAGCCACCAAGAGCTTTCGGGTGGCCCCTCTCGTCTGCTGGGGAGATCCGGCCCTTAAAATCCCCAAACTCTCCACCGTCACCTCCAAAGAGAGGTTCGCCCACCCCGAACGGGGCCGCGTCGAATTTAAAGACGGACAGTTGCACTGGATCCCTCCGCAAATCGGCCCAGCTTTAAGAAGCCTGGCCCTGGGAGAAAACGTGATATTCACCAACGGCCCCCTGATCCTGCACGGTCCCGCCAAGGACTCCCAGCAACATGAAGCCTACCCCCATTGCTGCCTCCCCATGACCGCCGCGACCGCGACCCAAGTTTATGGAACCGTCTATATCGGAACGCGGATTCTCATACAGAATGGAACCCCGTAAATTTCTAGGTCCTTTGTCCGCCACAACCTAGGTCTTTAGACCCTTTCTGCTGCTTTAGATTACAGATAACATTACAGCGTATGCTTGAAGAAGAACTGGATCAAGAAGAGATGTTCCTTGAGGGGGATCCCGTCACATTCCAATGCCCCTACTGCGGCGAATTGATGGATATTCTGCCGGAATCCGAAGCGCGAAAGCAAAAACTCATTGAGGATTGCCGCGTTTGCTGCAATCCCATTGAGTTGCACATGGAATGGACCGAGAATGGCCTGATGGTGGACGCCCTGCGCAGCTAAGTGGTATTATAGAAGTATGAGGGCGACGGCTACAGGTCTCGAGTTTTTTAAAGCCCTCAATCTTTATTTTACCCCATTTGCCATATTCTTAATCATTCTGGGCCTGATCGTCGTTCCGGAAATACCTAGAAAAATTTTCAACCTCACTTTGGCCCTGGTGGCCTTGTCCCTTCTTTTCAATATCGTGGCCTCCTCCTATCTGCTGGATCATCCCGAGTCGTGGCAGAGGTCGGGTTACATCCGGGCCTGGATCAATCTGGCCCTGAACGCGGCCATCTTCTGGATTTTGGCTCCGTTTTGGGGTCCCGCATGGCTTCTTTTGGCAATCAGCCCCATCGCCATAGCCCTATACGGAGATGAAAAGATAACAGCCACAACGACTGGGGTGGTGGCGGCACTCCTCATTGTGAATCGCCTCATAGATGGAAACCCTTCTGCAAAAGTGTGGGGGGAATCCATCAGCCAGATAGGGTTTATTCTCCTCTTGTCTCTATTCATCAACCGCATCGGCCGCTCCGTGAAAATATCATGACGCAATTCGACCTCTTTGACACCGCTCAGAACGATCTACTCAGCGTTTCCAGTTACGCGGATTTCCGAAGGCTTCTGGCTGCCTCCAACTGCCAAAAATGTACCTTAAGAAACTCCCGAACCCATATCGTGGTAGATCGCGGAAATCCCAATGCCAAAATCCTGGTGGCAGGAGAAGGCCCCGGGGAAAATGAAGACCTTCAAGGCTTGGCTTTCGTGGGACGGGCGGGACAACTCATGGACAGACTGGTCCAGGAAGAGATGGGGTTGGACACCAACCAGGATTTCCTAATCGCCAACGTGGTCAAGTGCCGCCCCCCGGAAAACCGCGCCCCTCAAAAGGAGGAAGCGGAAACTTGCCTGCCCTTCCTAAAAAAACAGATAGAGCTGGTTCGGCCTAAAATCATTCTTCTATTGGGGGCCACAGCCTTGAA
>JACQJN010000214.1 GCA_016205085.1 Elusimicrobiota bacterium
CAATTAAACTAAACCCTCAAGACATTTGGAGCAGGGCGTTAGAAGCATTAACTCCCGAAATCGGCCAAGATAATTTAGAACTTTGGCTGAAGCCCGTCGAACCCTTAAGCCTCATAAACCAGGTTTTGATGATAAAAGTCCCCAACAAGTTTTTCTCAGAGTGGATTAGAGACCACTACCAACACAAAATTGAAAAAATCATTCTAGAGTCGACGGGACAGGAGATCGCCCTGGATTATTCCATCGCCAATGACTTAGGCGATATCATTCACAAAGCTAAAAAGCTGGCAGACCCCATTGAAGAAGCCTCTCCTCAAAGCGAATTTTCCCTGACAGAGTTGAACCCTCGTTACACCTTTGGCACATTTGTGGTTGGACCTTCCAACCGTTGGGCTCACGCCACGGCCGAAGCGGTAGCTAAAAAGCCCGGACGCCAATACAACCCCTTCTTTCTGTATGGAGGGGTAGGTCTTGGAAAAACCCATCTGATGCACGCCATAGGGCATGCCATGAGGAAAGAACACCCCAGGGCGCGGGTGCTATACGCCACTACGGAACATTTTGTCAATGAGTACATCAATTCCCTGAGAAACGATAAGCCGGACTCCTTCCGAAACAAGTACCGAAACCTGGATTGTTTACTCATTGACGACATCCAGTTCCTCATTGGAAAGGGCCGCAGTGAAGAGGAATTTTTTTATACCTTCAACGCGCTGTTTGATTCCCGCAGGCAGATCGTCATTTCCTCAGACCGCGCCCCCAAAGAAATGTCCACTTCAGAACAACGGCTCATCTCCCGGTTCGAATGGGGGGTTGTGGCGGATATCCGTCCCCCCGATCTGGAAACGCGAATCGCCATTCTCCGGAAGAAAGCGGAGGCGGAGCAACTCTATGTTCCAGATGACGTGATTCTCTTCATTGCTACCGCCATAAAAACAAATATTAGAGAATTGGAGGGGTCTCTCATTCGAATGATGGCCTTCTCCTCTCTTACGGGAAGCTCTCTTACAGTCGATGTGGCCAAGGAAGTTTTAAAGGATACCATCTCCGCCGACACGTCCTCTCCCGTGCGTATTGAGACAATTCAGAAGATGGTGGCTACTAAATACTCTCTCGACATCCGGGACATGAAATCGAAGCAAAGGACAGATCAGATTGCTTTTCCCAGACAATTAGCCATGTACCTATCCTGTGTCTTAACCGACCTTTCTACAACAGATATCGGAGATGCTTTCGGAGGTAGAGACCATTCCACCGTGATCCATGCCAGGGATAAAATCAAGGCCAAAATAGAAGAGGATCCCTTTTTCCTGGAACTGGTCAATAAACTAACCCAGGAAATAAAATCTGTTGAGAACACGTGAGCAACCATACGAAATGGATCCATAAACAAGAACCAGTGAACAGAGGGGATATCTTGTTCCAATTATTCACAGGTATCATAACCCTATGTTCCATCGGCGCATCCACCACATCCCCAACCCAATCGAAACCGGGAATAAGAAGAGGATAATCTATGAAGATTCATTGTACTAAAGAGGACTTGTCCAAAGGTGTCCAAACGATCCAATCCGCTCTTTCTACTAGAACCACATTACCCATCTTGCTTAATTTTCTCATGGAAACTGAGCAAGCCAAGCTAAAGGTCATCTCCACTAACTTAGAGATGGGAGTCAAGCATTATATTCATGCGGAGGTGGAGAGTGATGGGAGCGTCACGATCCCGGCGAAAAAATTCGCCGATATTCTCCACAGTCTCCCGGATGGGCAGGATATAGAATTGTCTGTGGATTCTTCCGGAAAAGTCCACTTAAAATGTGGAAAATCACGTTTTTGGATTATAGGGGCTCCAAAATCCGAATATCCCGTGTTGCCGGAGTTTAACAGAACCGGAGCCTTCCAGATGTCCAGCCAGTTGCTGGGGGAAATGGTAAGAAAGACGATATTTGCGGCTTCAACGGACGAGACGCGGTATGTTCTTAACGGAGTGTTGTGGGTGGCGTTTCGCGGGGCCTTGGAGATGGTGGCCACGGATGGACGCCGGTTAGCCGTCATACGGCGCAAAGGAATTCCAGAAGAAAAGGAGTTTAAAGTCATCGTTCCCGTCAAAATCCTGCATGAATTCTTAAGATTGGAAGGTTTGCCCGTGGGAGCTGATGAAAC
>JACQJN010000199.1 GCA_016205085.1 Elusimicrobiota bacterium
ATCCTTTCGAATACCAGCTTGAATTGATCGGGGAATATGGTCAGGAGAGTGCGGTGGGAGGTGTTGACGATGGTGCCGGAGCCGAGGATGCCTAATGAGACCGTGAACAGAATGAGGAGGAGAAATAATAAGATCACTCGTATTCGTGTTCGGAAGAAGGGAATTCTTCCTCTCGAACCTCTTGGCAGTATTCTTCAATCGCTTGACGGCTAGTCTCGTAAAGATGGGCATACTGTTTGACGAACTTGGGTGTTTTTGGGGAAGGAAACAGGCCCAGCATATCATCTAAGACCAGAACTTGTCCGTCACAGTGGGGTCCGGCGCCTATCCCGATCGTGGGAATGGAAAGTTTTTGGGAAATTTGTTTGGCTAGGGCCGAAGGAACGCATTCCAAGACCAGGGAAAAAATTCCCGCTTCTTCCAGGGCGAGAGCGTCTTTGAGTATTCTGTCGGCGTCTTCTTGTTTCTTGCCTTGAACCTTGTATCCTCCCAGGCGGTGGATGGCTTGGGGAGTGAGCCCCAGATGGCCCATGATGGGGATATTGGCCTGGAGCATTTTCCGGATGGTGGGAGCCATTTCCAGACCTCCTTCCAGCTTTACGGCCTCGGCGCCGCCTTCCTTGATCAATTTCCCGGCATAGCGGACCGCGTCGGAAGGGTCTATTTCATAGCTTAAATAAGGCATGTCCGAGACAAGCAGGGATTTGGAGTTGCCCCGTTTGACGGCCTTGGTGTGGTGGAGCATATCCTCTATGGTTACGGGAAGCGTATTTTCATGCCCTAAGACCACCATGCCCAGGGAATCTCCCACAAGGAGGACGTCCACGCCGCACTCATTGAGAAGCTTGGAAAAGGAATATTGATAGCAGGTCAGCATGGTGATTTTGCGGCCTTGCTTTTTCATTTCGAGGAGGGATATGGTGGTGATCTTGGAGGTCACCGAACTATCTTAACACTTTGAGATGGGGCGTTCAATCGACGGAGAAAGCGCGCGAAATGGGGCTCTATTTCGGCCAAGGGCGCCAGCACAAACTTTCTTTTCAGCATTCTGGGATGGGGGAGGGTTAAAAAGGTCGATTTGAGTTTCTTGTTTCCGTACTGCAGGATGTCGATATCCATGGGACGGGGGCCCCATCTGCGGGAAGCTCGCCTTCCCAGTAAAAACTCTATCCGTTTTAGATAAACTAGCAATCCTATTGGTGAGAGAGAAGTTTTTATTTTAACCGCAGCATTTAGAAAATCGGGTTGGCGGGTAAAACCTACGGGAGAGGTTCGATAAAAGGAGGAGGTTATAAGATGCCGAGTTCGGGGCAATTTTTTTATTAGGGAAATAGCTTTTTTTATATTTTGGAAGGAGCCCCCTTGGTTGCTGCCCAAGGATAAAAAAACCACGATCATATTCTTTCATTTTACCAGTTAGGACTTTGGTCCTACAAGAATATAGGTCTTTTTACGTTGTTTTTTAGACCTTTTGGCCTTTTTTCATCTTAAGTAAGAATGATATGATAAGCATATGATGGGAGCGTGTTTCTCTGTTATTTTGTTTTGGGCTTCTCTTGGTTATTCCCAATTTGAACAATCTCTGAGTTCGATTCAGGAACAGGCAGACAGTATTGCCCATGCTTTGCAGGCAGATCCTGGTCGCAGAATAGATCAATTACTGCTTTTAGCTCTCGATAAGAACCAGTCTCTTGAAAATCGCATACAGGCACTAGCTGATTTGAAAAATTTAGGCAAGGCGGGAGATGCAACGGTTAGGGAGAAATCTATTTTAGGGCTGCTCCAAATATTGGAACAGCCTTTTCCTGAGATTCAACTCCGTGTTTTGGTGGGTTTAAGAGAGCTTTTGCTGGAGCCGTTGCCTGATTTTCAACCTTTGGACTGGTGGAATTTAGAGGAGCCTTTTGTGCGCGGAGTTTTGAAGCAATTTAGAACCCCCGCTAATTCTCAAATAGAGCTGGCATCCACCAGGCTTTTTTATACCTATCTTTCGGGGCGTGCGGGCAGGGTGGATTTATACAGGGAGGTTGTGGCTGAAATTTTGTCCTCTATCGAGAGAGATTATTACTATACTTCCTCTCGTGTGTCGCAGGATGAGCAATATTTTATGCTACGGATTTTATATGTTCTGGCTCGTCAAAATCCCACTCACACCGATACGGGTCAGCGGGTGAAAACTGCCTTCTACAAAATCTCACAAGACGCTTCCGACCCCTCCGTACGGAGTTTAGCCCAACAATACCGTTCTTTTCTAGGCTTTATTTGATTTTGGAGAGGCGTTCTAGAGCTTCCTGCAGTCTAGGTTCAGGGACAGTCAGGGTAAACCGGATGAATCCTTCTCCGTTGGGGCCGAATCCGTCGCCTGGGGTGGCGATGAGGGAGGCTTCTTCCAAAAGCTTCTCGCAAGTTTCCTGAGAGGACCAGCCGTGGGGGGTCCGGGTCCAGATATAAAACGTGGATTGGCTAGCCAGCACGTTCCAACCCAATTTTTTGAGGCCTTCCACAAAAGTTTCCCGCCTGGCCCTGTACGTTTTGCGCATCTCTTCGGCCGCTTTCTCTCCGAATTTTAGCGCCTGGATGGCCGTCTCCTGGATGGCGCCAAACACTCCGGAATCGTAGTTGTCTTTGACTTGGGAGAGGGCCGAAATGACTTTGGCGTTCCCGCACACCCAGCCCACCCGCCAGCCTGTCATGTTGAAAGTCTTGGAGAGAGAGTGAAACTCCACTCCGATTTCCTTGCCTCCCTGCGCCTGCAGAAAACTGGGTGGCCGCCGCGTCTCCGACGCTTCAAGGTCCCCGCAGCTCTGCGAAGGGGAGGGAGGATCGAAATACATTTCGGAATAGGCTGCATCGTGGGCCACCCATACCGAGTTTTTATGGGCCCATTTTGTTGTTTCTTGGAAAAAATCCAGGGAAGCCACAGCTCCCGTGGGATTGTTGGGATAGTTGAGGAAAAGAAGTTTGGCTTTTTTAAGGACAGAGCCTTTTATGGCGGTCAAATCCGGAAGGAAACCATTTTTACTATTCAGGGGCAACAGGTGGGGTTCCGCTCCGGCCAGAAGGGTGCCTGTCCGGTAGGGGGGGTATCCTGGGTCGGGCACAAGCACGATGTCTCCTGGGTCGGTCAGTGCGATGGGGATATGGCCGATCCCTTCTTTAGAGCCAATCAGGACTAGAATTTCGGAGTTGGGGTCCAATCGTACTGCAAAGCGTTTTTGGTACCATTCCGCAATGGTTTCTCTGAGCTCTGGACTTCCCTTGCCTAAAGGATATCGGTGGTGCTCCTTTTTTTTTAGGGCTTCGGCAGCCGCTTCAACTAGAAATTTGGGTGTGGGAAGATCGGGATCCCCTATCCCCAGGTGGATGATGTCCGCGCCCTCTTTGAGCTTGGCTTCTTTTTTGCGGTCCAAGTCCACAAAGAGATAGGGCGGCAGTTTTTTGAGGCGGTCGCTTACCGTGATTTCTTTGCTTTTCTCTGATACAGATTCCATAGACCGGTAATGGCTAGAAATGTGAAGATCAATGCGCATAAATTTCCTATCCAGCCTTCAAAAATGCCCATGGCGTAAGGATAGCCTTCATATCCTAAGTCTCTTAGGGTTGCCGGAGTAAAAAACAGAAGATACAGGCCTTTGAGTTTGAGAAAAATACCGCCTTCATAAACCAGGAGGGTCCAGAGGAGCCAATATAAGGCCCCGAAGCTGAACAGAGTGATCATAACGGTGGCGCCTAGGTGGATG
>JACQJN010000200.1 GCA_016205085.1 Elusimicrobiota bacterium
CGTATGCCCCCCGCTTCTTAAAACTTTGAGTCCCGGCTCCAATTCAAACTCCCCCTCCACCAACTCCAATACTTTGTGTTCCTGTAAACATTCAAAATTCTCCGGAAGATAGCTGGCTTGGTTTCTTTCATGGGGATGTTGGGCATCCTCCCACTCCGCCTTTTGAATCACGTATTTGGCTTTAGGAAATGCCGGGGCGGGCTTCTTTCCGCCATTTTCCCAGATCGTGTTCCCGCCGCAGTGGTCAAAATGGAGATGGGTATTTAAAACCAAGCTGATATCCGAAGCAGCCAAAGCATGGCTTTTAAGCTCGTCAAAAAGGGTTTTGGGCCTTTCCACCGCATAAATCTTCATGAATTTTGGATCTTTCTCATACTTATCCGACAATCCCGTATCCACCAGAACCCACCTGCCCTTAGGGGTCTTGATCAAAAGGCAGCCCAACGCCAAAGAAATCCGGTTTCTCTCATCCGCAGGATTGCTTTTATCCCAAAGCATCTTGGGCACAACCCCGAACATGGCTCCCCCATCCAATCGAAACAACCCATCTGAGACGGGATAAATTTCAAACTTCCCTATTTTCACTGACCCACCTCTTCTTCTTTTAAAATTTTAAGAAGCTCCTCTCCATAAGCCGCCAGTTTACGGGGACTCAATTCGGAAAGAGCAGAGGGCAAGCAAGCCAAGCGTTTTAAAACCGCATTCGAAAGAACAACATCCGCCTCCACCCCCCTTCCCACCGCTTTCTGATTGCGCCAGCTTCTAAGCCTCTCGTATCTTGCCAATTCCTCCTCATTCATGCGGGGAACAGGGGACCCCTTCCAAGGTCCTACGGGTGGAGCTTTCTTTCCCTGCTCGATCCCCTCCAAAATCCAGGGGCCATGCCGATTCAATATATAGGGCGTCACACCCGAAATTTGCTTCAGTTGAGGCGGATCGGAAGGGCGCGCGCGAGCCAGACGAACCAGAAGGGCATCCGAAAGAATCATAAAGACGGGCCGGTTCATCTTACGGCCCTGCTGATCTCGTCGAATATAAATTTCGCGCAAAACGGTCAATCCTTGACCATCCAAGTCCCTTGCCCCATCGATCCATCTAAATCCTTCCGGATCGAATTGGCGAGGTTCGGATTTAACCGCCGCAACCCGTTCGAACTCCTCTCGGGCTTCCTCCCAAAGACCTTTTTCCGTAAGCTGTCGATACAACAGGTCCCTTAAGTTTAAAAGATGGCTGGTATCTTCAGCGGCATACTGAATTTGCCCAGGCGTGAGAGGCCTGCGTCCCCAATCGGACCTTTGCAGCTTTTTATTCAAGCTCACCTGAAGATGTTTCGAAAGCATAGCGGCCAAACCGAATTCCTTGAAGCCCAATATCCTGGCCGAGATCATCGTATCGAATATATTCACAAACTCAAAATCCAATTCCAGCCGCAGAAAACGTATATCCTCCTGCGCCGCATGAAATACCTTCTCCACCTGCGAGGAAGCAAACAATTCCTTGAGAGAACTCAAATCCTTGGCGGCTAAAGGATCCACGATATAATCTTCTTTGTCCGTGGAGAATTGGATCAGGCAAAGCCTGTCATAATAGGCATAGAAGCTGTTGGATTCGGTATCCACCGCCACTCTCGGACAGGACAAAAGATGAGAAACGAGTTCCACCAAACCGCGCGGGTCTGTGATTAAAGCAGGTGATTCCATTTCTAAAAATAAAGAGGCCCCGAGCAATCAGGGCCTCTTTAAAACCGATTCCTTAATGGGATGTTTTTTGAGAACCGCTCTCAACGTACAAATCCCCGGAAACGTAGCCTGATCCGGAAAGGCTCACGCGGCCGCCGGTATTAAACCCTGACACATAAATACTGCCTTCAATACTGGTCGTGCCCAAATACTTTCCATCTTGATACAGGGAAACGTAAGCATAGGGCCTGGCAATACCCGAGACATATCCGCTGCCCACATAGTAAAACCCCGTGTCCGACACCCGCACCCACCCATCCCAAGTGCGACCTTCCTGATCCTGAAGGCGCGCCCATCCCGAGACGGTGATCATCGCATAAAAATCATCCCGACGCACGAAGGCGTCTCCGGACACGAAAGTATACCCGGTCAGGTGAATCAGCTTCGAGCCGGAAGTCTTGGGACGAAAACTCTTGTCCCTTTGAACCTGCACGGCTTTTAGGCCCGTAGAGACCCGGGGCTTAAAACCGGAAAGAGCATGGAAGGCCGTCCCCACCCCACTCCGCATCTGCTCAGATGTCTGCCACGCTCTAGCTGCGTAAGAACTCAGCAAAATAGCGCCAATGACAAGAATTGTTTTTTTCATTATATTTTTACCCCCCTCCTTCCGAGAATCTTAACATAATTACAAAGTTTGGTAAAATACGTTCTATGCATTCTGAACTCGCCCGCATGCGCAGCAGGGAATTTGTCACCCTGGTCGTAACCTGGATACGCAGAATTATGTTCGGTCTGGGTTTACTGATGATCACGATCATGAGTCTTTTGGGAACCAAACTCTACAGTTTACACAAGAACGGCAGATTGGCCGATGGGACGGTGGTTCGTTACCACGAATCTCAAACGGAAACCACGAGGATGCGGGGAAGCCAGGAATATGACGAAGCCTATACGTTATATGCACCAGTGATTGAATTTGAAGCGGAAGGCAAAAAATGGACTTTTACTTCAAATCAGAGCAGTCACGGACACGACTACCGGCTGGGTGAGATCGTTCAAATCCTTTACCATGCCCAAAATCCGGCCAAGGCCGAGATCGCCCGCAATGTTAAAACATTCTCCAGACTTTGGACCACATTTTTCATTTTCATGGGGGCAGGTCTGTTTTTTCTTGTCTTAAGCCGATTCTTAGAGCGTTTTACAAATAGATTTTTCATTGACCAAATTCCCTAGGTCCTCGTCCCATTGACCTGCCCTCGTCCTACTCAAGCCGGATCATAAGGACCAGCTTCAGGAATACGGCCACCTGGTAACCCAGGCTTCCCCAAAAAGCCCTTGACAATACAACTAATTCGTTGTATCCTATTCTTGCCACCATAGGAAACTGCGTGTACGACCTGATCCTCTACACCACTGTCCAGGAAGAGAGCCCGGTCGATGAATTCTTGGACTCTTTGGGGAGAAAGCCCAGGGCGAAGGCTGAGAGGTTCCTGGGGCATCTCAAAGCTGTCGGGCCTGATCTACCCCGGCC
>JACQJN010000207.1 GCA_016205085.1 Elusimicrobiota bacterium
ATTTGCAGTGGTGGCTGCTGACGGCCGGATTATCGATGACGATGTCGTTGTCTTCCTTCCTGCCGATGGAGAGAGATTCTTTGGTAATGGGGACTTCCTTGATTACCGCTGCGTTAAATTTGAGAAGAAATTTGGGCATACGGACACTTTACTCCTTGCGCAAGTATGTGAAAAAACGTTTGAGCAGCCGGCTGGGTCCCAAGGGTTTAATCTGGATCACGATGACGCTGATGTTGTCCATCCCACCCGCTTGGTTGGCGGATTCTATCAGGGTGTTGCAGATGGCCGAAAGTTCTTCCTTTTCCCGGAATATTTTGACCAAGGCGGATTCCTTGAGCATGCGGGTTAAGCCGTCCGAACAGAGCAACAGGATGTCTCCTTCCATAAGGGGATGCTCTTCCACATCGATTTGGGCTTTAGGCTGTGTCCCGAGAGCTCGAGTCAGTATATTTTGGAGGCGGGAGCTTTCTGCTTCCTCTTGGGTGATCAAGCCTTGGCGCACCTGTTCCATGACCAGGGAGTGGTCTCGCGTCAATTGGATCAAATTTCCTTCTCGAAACATATAGATGCGGCTGTCTCCAATGTGGACAACACCCGCTTTGTTGTTTTGCACCAAGGCAACGGAAAGGGTGGTTCCCATGCCTTGATTCTGGGGTTTGTCCCGGGAAGCTTCAAAGACGGCTTGGTTGGCCAAACGTACGGCCCAGGCCAGTTGATTGGTTTGAAGGGAAAAGTTGGTATTGACTTCCTCCGGCATAGACCTGGAGGAAAACATTTGCTGCAGGGCTTCCTGCAGAACGCGAATGGCGATGCGACTGGCCACTTCTCCGGAGTTGTGCCCCCCCATTCCATCCGCCACGGCAAACAGTCTCAGTTCCTCATTGATGAGTATGGAGTCCTCATTATTGGAACGAACTCTCCCCGTATCTGATTTTCCCGCAGCCGTTAAAATCATGGCTTTTTATCTTCCGGAAATATAATGGGCAGTGTTTTCTCGATTTCCAACTTGGCCTTTTCCCTTCCATTCTCATCGGAGTCATTCTCTATCAAGGGAGGAGGCGGCGGCAGCATAGCGGGTATCGTATCGGTATTGGGTGGTGGGACGGCTTGAGAACCGGGGAGTGTGTCTGAAGAGCCCTTGGGATTTTTTGTGGCGTCTAAGAAGCTGTAGATCGAGCCGATGTGGATGTCCTTTTCTTGCTCCGATTTTTGGACGCCGGATAGAGAAGGCTTTTCTATTTTAAGAGAGGGCTCTCCCGAGGCTGCCGCTTGGATATCCTCCGCTATTTCACGGCCTTTCTGGTAGCGCTCCTCCGGTTTCTTCTTTAAGGCCTTCTCGATGATTTTAGCTATACCAGGAGGAATTTCGGGACGTATGGAAAGAGGATCAGGATGGGGGTCATTGGCAATTTGGAATAGAAGGGTTCCGATGGAATCTCCCCCCTTCCATGGTTTTTCGCCAGTCAGGAGCTCAAACAAGACGACTCCCAGGGAAAAAAGGTCGGCTCTGCCATCCACCTTTTTGCCGGCAATTTGCTCCGGGCTCATGTAGGAAGGAGTTCCCATGACGGTACCCGTGGCTGTTTTGGAGGAGGACACCAAGCGCGCGATCCCAAAGTCGGTGACCCTTAGGGAACCGTCTTTCAGAAGCATGATGTTGGCCGGTTTGATGTCGCGGTGCACTACCCCCTGGGCATGGGCGTAATCTAGGGCTTGGGCGATGGTTGCCGCATACTCCAGGGCTTTGGCCATGGGAAGGAGATTTTCCTTCCCCGTATATTTTTTAAGGTCCTCTCCCTCCAGGAGTTCCATGGCGATGTAGGAGACGTCCTGTTCTTCTCCCGCATCGTAGATTTTAATGATGTTGGGATGGGTCAGATTTCCCGCCGACTCCGCCTCCCTGAAAAATCTTTTCTTGATTTCACCTACCGTCTTTTCATCCACGTCTTCATCAAAGCGCATGGTTTTGATGGCCACCTGGCGGTTGATTTTTGGATCTTTCCCCAGATACACGATCCCCATGGCGCCTTTACCCAGTTCTTTCACGATTTCATAACGGCCCAGGGTGGGGGCCTGAGTGGCGCCTTCCATCAGAAGAGTGGATTCCTTGGATTTTCCGATGGGACCTCCCATCACGGCTCCCTCGGCAGCTTTTTTGAGGGTTTCTATTTTCTTTTGGATGTCTTTGTATTTGGGATATTTGGTGGCAATCTGTTCATAAACGGCGACGGCCTTGCTGTATTGTCTTTTTCTCTCGAAATCCAGTGCCAGATTATAGAGAAGTTCCTTTAGACTGTCATCCAAGGGGCAGGCTCTGAATTTTTCGAAGGCGAGATCCAACATCCCCTGTCCTTGGAAGGAGAGTCCCAGCATCTTGTTGGTTTCGATGGCGGAACTTTCGACCAATTCCTTCTTCTTTTCCGTCGTAAGAAAACGTTTGGTGGTGGAGAAGGTGTAGCCAGCCAGAAGCAGCAGGGCGGGATAGGACACCTTCAGCCATATGTTTTCGGTCATGAAAAGGTAAGTTCCGGTTCCTAGGGTGGCGGAAAAAATCACCGAGGAGACGATGGCTCCGGGGAGGGCTCTGAGTTTGGGTAGAAAAAAGATGATAAAGAACCCACTCAGCAGAATCAGGCCCAACTCCACCCATTCGGACCAATCCGGCCGGGTCAGGAACTTTTTGTGCAGCAGATTTTCTATGATGTTGGCCACCACCTCCACACTGGGAAAGTTATGGGCTACGGGAGTGACGAAGAGAGTGCCTACTCCTACCGCCGTGGGGCCAATGAGCACGATCTTGTCCTTGAAGGCTTCCGGGGCCACCTTGTTATTGAGAACGTCATAGAAGGAATAGTGGGGAAATGTATGGTCCGGACCGTTGAATGTGATCAGAAGGGAATTGGCCGCGTCCAGGGGTATTTCCGATTTCCCCATCATCAATTTTTTGCCAGGATAGATGCTGATCTCTTCCGCAGTGAGGCCGAGATAGTTTCTGACTACCTGGATGGCGAAAGAGGGGTAGTAGCGATCGGCATACAGGACGCCGGCTATTTCCCGGCGGAGCGTTCCATCCACATCCGGAGTGGTGTTGACGTGGCCTATCCCGGTGGCACTAGAAGAGAGTATCTGGAGGGGGATGGTGGCTTCATAAGATTCATAGGGAGTGGTGGCGCCCTCTTGACTGGATCGGACCAACGCAAGGCTGTAGCGATTGATGAATTCAGGCAACTCAACAGCTTTGGCGGCTAAATCCCCCCCCAGTTCGAAGAACATGGGGAGGACCACATTGCCTGAGAGGGCGATGGATTCAGCCAATTGGCTGTCGTTGTCCAGCCTGGATTTGGCTCCTTCGATGATGGAAACGAACTTGGTGTCTTTTTTGAGCTGTTTTAAAACTTGTTGAGTCCTCCAAGAACTGCTGCTGCCTGAAAGGGCGGTGTCCAGGTAATGGGCGTATTCCTGCTGGATGTGTTCTATTTCTTTTAAACCCTGGTTTTGTTCGGTTTCCGAAAAAAGGATATTTAAGCCGATGACCTTGGGTTTAGCGAGAGAGAAAGTTTCCAAAAGTTCGCCGATGCGGGAGCGGGGCCAGGGCCAGCGGCCCAGTTTGCCCAAACTGTCATCGTCAATCGCGATGATGGCAACCTCTTTGGCGGGGCTGGGGTTTTGTTTCAAAAGGGCGCGGACATCGTAGAATTTGAGTTCTATTTTTTCCAGGAAGGAGTTCCATCCGAGGTAGGATAGGGATACGAAAAGAGTAAGAAAAAAGCCCCAAAGGGCGTCGGAACGGAAGAATCTACCCATAACCCCCTTCTATATATACGCCAAGAACCACGATTTGTCAACCCTGCGCTGAGTAAAACATTGGTGGGCCGTAGGACCTATTAGGGATGGGTCTAAAGAATGGCTTTTTTGGGGACAAACGGCCTAAGGGCTGATTTTGAGTATTGAGTACAATAAAAATGGGTCTGTTATTAAGGAGAGTGAATATGTGGAAAACGACCGAAGGTAGTACAGGCAGGTTGATTCAGCTCTGTTTGGGTTATTTCTTTTTCTATGTGGTGACGGGAGTGACGGTAAAGTATTTTCTGGGAAGTTCCACCCAGGGACTTCCAGGAATGGATGGTATGGAATTTTTGGTTTACAGTACTCTGGGAGGCACCGCCATCTGTCTGTCGGTCGTTTTGGCGATGGGCTGGTACCGGTTGAAATCCTCGAATGGTATGGAGTATCTGTATATTATTCCATCCGGGATTTGTACCGCGGTGGTGATTCCCACCACTACTCTCATGTACACCCTGCCTATTTCGGTGATGGTGGCCATGGTGATCATGCGGGCCAGCGTGATTGTGATCAGCCGGGTGGTGGACAGCCTCCAGATCCGTCAGGGGATTCTGCATAAAAAAGTATACCGTGAGGAAGATATCGCGGTGGTCTTTGCCCTTCTTGCGGCAGGTGCCAATCTCCTCTGGGTGAAAAAAGGGGATTTTGATTTCTTGGGTTCAGCGGCGGCTGTGGTTATCCTGGGGAGCTACATACTGGCCTATGCACTCCGTATCTATATCATGAACTACTACAAAAATACGCGCGCCAAAGGGATCTCACTGGACAATCAGGGATTTTTTGGCATCGAGCAGATTGCGGCCACTGTCACTTTGCTGTTGGTGAGCGTAGTTCTCTTTTTCTCCCCTCAGTGGCTGGGTTGGGATGTTCCTCAAATCAACCTGTTTGTCGGGGCGATCACCCATCCCCAGCCGCTTTGGCAGTGGGCCGTTCTGTCCGGAGTAGCTTATGGGATGGTGGCTTTTTTCTCCGTCTTCATCTTCATGTTTAAGGGGCGGACGGCCACTTTCGCGGGCTTGGTCAATCGGTTGACCTCTTTGATCGCGGGGACCGTTTCTACCCTGGTTGTGTATCTTGTTTTAAAGGGCAAGTTTCCCAAGGTACAGGACTGGATTTCTTTGGCGTTTATTCTGACGGCGGTGGCCTTTTTAAGTTTGGCGGAGAGAAAGCGCACGGCGGAGCTTGCTGCCGCGCGTGAGTTAAATGATGAAAGATATTCTAGATACCCTGTTGCTCCTGGCGTTGCCGGCGTCCGGTAAATCCGAGATTCGCCGCTACCTTCAATCCTTGACTTCGGAAGTCTGCCGCAGGGATTTTCACCTGGGGTCTACGATTCAACTGGATGATTATCCCTATGTGCATATCATGCGGAGGATTGATGATGAACTGGTGGCATCCGGGGAGGAAAGAATTTATTTTCAAGCTCCGGACAGGCCCTTTCGGAATTCCTTGAACTGGGGAGTTTTGATACAGTTGATCAACGAGGATTATGCGGATATCCTGGGTCAAAGAAAACGGAATCCCTCTTCCGCAGCCATGGATTTGTTTGAACGTCTGGATGCCGCTTCGGCTTCGGTGGGAGCCAAAGTTTTCTTCCGTGAGTTGCCCAAGATCATCCAGGAAAAGCTGGCTGTGGTTCTGGAATCCGAGGCTAGAAAAATGCTCCACGAGAGACAGACGCATTCTCTCTCCAGTTTAGAGGGGTGCACGGTGGTCATTGAGTTTGCGCGCGGGGGTCCTGAAGGGGCCCGGATGCCTTTGCCTTCTCCTTTAGGGTATGCCTACTCCCTGGGACAATTGTCCCAGGCCATTCTTCAAAAAGCGGCTATCCTGTATGTTGGGGTGACGCCGGAAGAGTCGCGCCGCAAAAACGAGGCCCGCGCCGATCCTGCTGATCCCGGTTCCATCCTGCAGCATGGGGTTCCCATAGAGGTGATGCGGAAGGATTATGGCTGCGATGATATAGATTGGTTGCTGACTCAGTCCGGCAAGCCGGGAAGCGTCGCGGTCCAGGCCCATAAAATGATTTTTCACCTGCCTGTAGCTCGATTCGACAACCGCGTGGACAAAACCTCCTTTGTCCGCGAAACACATTCCGCTTGGCAGCCCGAACAGGTACGGAGTTTACATCAAGGATTGAAAGAGGCTTTCGATCAATTGGTTTCTAGAACCCAGAGTGTTAGCACCCTTCGCAGCCCCTTCGCGGAGCTCAGGGACGTTTGAAGCTCCAGAGGAGCGAGACGAGCTCCGGTGACCTCATCCACTAGCGAATCAAAGGTTGGGCTGCGTTGAAGTCTTCAAAGGAGAGATCCAGAAGATAGGCGACGGTCGGTGAGACTTGAGCCGTTGAAATTCTTTTGGAAATAATTTGAGGGCGTATCATCCCCCCCCAGATGATTAGAGGCACCTGGGTGTCATAATCGTGAAATTCCCCGTGGTTGGTTCCTCCCGGAATATTGTCGCTGAATATCCAATAAGGCCTAAGGGCAAGAAGAATATCCCCTGAACGGTCTTTTCTCACGCTGTACCGGAGAGATCGGGGTGCCTTTTCATAAATCTCCTCCTGGGTGTAAGTTGCTTTGATCCCCGGCTGTTTGAAAAGATAGTTTTTCAGCCAGATTTTCGCTTTTGAAAAGGCTATTTTTTTTCTACGCAGGGTTGTCGTATTCAAATAAAGTCCGGGCTCCTGGAAAGAAGCTATGAAAGACTCGGAAAGAGGGGCCTCCGGATTCCAGGGGTACCGAAAAGCTTTGGAGGCCGCTTCTTCTATCTGAAGTCTTAAAGGCGGCAACTCCGAGATTTTGGAGGCCTTATGCGGGTCTTCCAATATGATTCTGCCGGCGTTTTTCCCCTGCTTTTGGAGAAGTTCAGGGATGGGGGCTACTCCATGATCGGACGTCAACAATAAAGCCAGATTTTTCCTGCCTACCTGTTTTTCCAAAAGAGAGATAACCCTTTCTATTGTTTTATCCAGCTGGACATAGGTGTCCGCTACTTCGCAAGAGTCGGGTCCGAAACTATGGCCCACATAGTCGGTTACGGAGAAGCTGATTCCTAAAATGTCGGGAGCTCCCGTGGGATTGCGGCCCAAGTTTTCCCGCCGCAGGATGTGTTCCACGAAATCTGCCAGCAGGTCGTTTCCCCAAGGGCTGTTGAAGGCAAACGCTTTGGGGTTTTTAATGGGATGAGGGAAGGCTTTCCCTAATTCCAAATAGTCCCGGTGGAATTCCGGATCATCCTGCGGACAGATTGTGGCGGGAGGTTGTTGGAGAGAATAGTTCCAGACGGGATGATTTTCCAATCGTTTTTTAATTTGGGCGTCGAAGGCCAGGACTTTGGGGTTGTAATCATAATAGTCGGAGCTGACGAAATTTTCTTTTTGGTTGTCGAACCAGTAGGCAGCGTCCGCTCCGGGACCTGCCAAAAGGATGGAGGAACGGTCTTTGTGGGCCGCTGCGATGACCCGTGAGGTGGGATATTTCTCCTTGATTCTTTGCGCTAAGGATTTTGCTTCAAAATAGACGGGAGAGGAGGAGCGGATCGTGGAATCCTCCGCACAATAGATATGTTTTTGAGATTTGCGGTCGTACCAGTCGTTGCCTACAATTCCGCTTTTATATCCATAGATTCCCGAACCCAGGAGGGCGTGGCCGGGACCTGTCTGTGTGGTGTGATGCTCGTAAAAGGCTTTTTCAAACACAGATCCTTCTGCGGCCAGACGCAGGAATCCATTTTTCCCAAAATAGGGTTTAAATCTATCCAGATAATCGGCTCTCATCTGGTCTACCACAATTAGGACCACCAGTTTGGGAGGCTGGTAAGAAAAACAGGTAGCGGGTAGCAGG
>JACQJN010000220.1 GCA_016205085.1 Elusimicrobiota bacterium
CCGTAGCCCCCGTAGGGAGGGGAAAAGCCGCCGCCAGGCGGCGTAGAAGATGGGGAACCCTGGGGTTGCCCTGTTGGGGTTCGGGGGCCAAGGGCAAACCTCGGTCAGGCCCTGCTTGCCAAAAACTGGGTAAAGTCGTGAAAACAGGGGGGCTAGCCCTGCGAAGGGGGTAAAAGGCGGGTGAATCGGCGGGTGCCGACCTGGAGGAGGGTTTCGGCGCTAAGCGAAAGGGGCTGATCCTGCGTGATTTTTCTGCCTCCCAGCTTCACCGCCCCTTGGGACAAAAGACGGCGGGCTTCGTTCCGGCTGGGAGCCAATTGGGCCGCCGTCAATACTTCGACCAAGGTCTGATTTTTTTGGGTCGTATAGCTGGCGATGGCGTTGGGCGGTTCTTTCTGAGTGAAAATTTTTTCAAACTCCATCCGGGCGTTCTCGGCTGCTTCCGATCCGTGGAAGCGTGAAGTAAGAATTTCAGCCAAGTGAAGTTTCGCATCCTTGGGATGCTTTTTTTTAAAGTCGGCAACGTTTTCGGTGGTTAGAAGCTCATAATACTGCCACATGACGGGATCGGAAAGGGACATGATTTTTCCGAACATATCTTTGGGAGGATCCTCTAGGGCGATGTGATTGCCATAGGATTTGGACATTTTCCTGGTACCTTCCGTCCCCAAAAGCAGAGGCAGGGTCAAGGCGATTTGCGGGGGTTGATCAAAATCCTTCTGGAGTTGACGGCCCATCAGGAGATTAAATAATTGATCATTGCCTCCAAGTTCTACGTCTGCCCGAACGGCGACGGAGTCATAGCCTTGAAGCAGCGGATATAGGATTTCAGCGATGGTCAGAGGAAGTTCTGTTTTTCTGCGTTTGGAAAACTCCTCTCTTTCCAGCAGCCTGAACACGGAGTATCGGGTGAGAAAAGTTTGAAGCACGGATCCCTGGGGAATGGCCCGTTCCACCCGGAAGATAGGAGCCAACCATTCCGAATTAAAGCGTACCTCTGTCTTATCGGGATTGAGGATTTTAAAGGCTTGTTTTTGGTAGGTTTTAGCGTTTTGCTCGATTTCCTCGTAGGTTAAAACAGGACGGGTTTTGTCCTGACCTGAGGGATCTCCGACCTGCGCGGTGAAGTCTCCGATGATCAATACGGCTTGATGCCCTAGATCTTGGAAGGTTCTGAGTTTACTTAAAGGGACCGTATGGCCCAGATGAAGCTCCGGAGAAGTGGGATCGACCCCTAGCTTGATGCGCAGAGATTGGCCCGTCTGAAGTTTTTTCTTGAGCTCTTCCGAAGTGATCAATTCGACGGATCCTCGTTCAAGGAGCTGCAGCGGGTCTTTGGGGGCTGTGTTCATGTATGCCTCCTAAAATAGATCATAGGGATCTACGTCGATTTTGAGTTTCAGAGAGTTGGTCGGCTTTATTTTTTGAAGAGCCTGCAGAAACGAGGAGCGAACTTTGTCGGTTCCTATTTTCGCCAAGAGATGATAGCGGTGGTTCCCCCGAAGTTTTTTATAAACGGCAGGAGCTGGTCCCAGAATTTCAACGGAGGAAGGGGGAAATTGATTTTTTAAATTTTCCGCCAAGCGAGTTATCTCCTTTAAGAGGAGGTCTTTTTTAGCGCTGCTCAGGGTCAGTCGGATGAGATGGGAGGTGGGGGGATACCTTAATTCCTCGCGCAGACGGAGTTCTTCCTTCAGGAAATGCAGGTAATCTCCCCTTTGAAAAGCTTGTATGACAGGATGTTCCGGATGGGTGGTTTGTATGAGGACCAAGCCTGGTTTTTGAGCTCTTCCCGCCCGACCAGCCACTTGAAATAACAGTTGGGCTGTTTTTTCAGAAGCCCGAAAATCAGGGAAAAAAAGCAGAGCGTCTGCGTGGATCACTCCTACGAGGGTCACTTCGGGGAAATGAAATCCCTTTGAGACCAGTTTGGTCCCCACGAGAATATCCGCCTGTTTTTCCTTGAATTTCTCATAGGCCATATGCCCTTCCTCTTTTTTGTGATGCAGCGAATCTCTGTCTAATCGCAGAATCCTGGCCTGAGGGAAATAAGATTTGAGTTGTTGCACGGCTCTTTGAGTTCCCGTGCCGGAATGACGCAAGGAGCCCGCTCCGCATTTAGGGCAGGAGGAAGGCAGGGTTTTTTTGTAGATACAGTGGTGGCAACAAAGGAGCATTTCTGGCGAAGCCTCGTGCAATACCAAAACCGTGCCGCAGGAGTCACAGGTAGGAATCCAGCCACATTTTTGACAAAGGACATAATGGGCAAATCCCCGGCGGTTGATGAGGATGATAACCTGTTCTTTTTTTTCTAGACGCAACTGTATTTCAGAGATAAGTTCCTCATGGAATAGGGCATTTTTGCCAACCATGGATAGGATACGGGTGGTGGGAGGCGGAGTTGTTTCGGAGACTCTGTTTTCCAGGGAAAGGAGGAGGCATTGTCCTGAAGAGGCGCGATGGTAGGATTCCAGAGAGGGAGTGGCGCTGCCCAGAAGGACTAACGAGGAGTGTTTCTTCGCGCGATGCAGGAGAATATCGCGTGCATGATACAGGGGATTTCTACCTTGATGTTTGTAGGATTCATCCTGTTCCTCATCAATCACGATAAGTCTTAAGTTGTGGAAGGGCAGTAGGCAGGCAGAGCGTGCCCCCACCACGATTTGAGCATTGCCATGTGCTAATTCCCACCAGGCCCGACGTCGTAAAGCAGCAGAGAGGGAGCTGTGCCAGGCAATCAGGGGCGCCCGAAGTTCCTTGGAAATCTCTTCGATGAAAGGTTGGGTCAAAGAAATTTCAGGAACGAGAAAAAGGGCTTGCCCTCCCTTTTCCGTGGCGGCCTTCATCAATTGAAGATACACTTCGGTTTTCCCTGAGGCGGGAACTCCGTATAAAAGGGCCACTTCAAAACGAGTGGAGGTAAGTTTCGGCAATAATACTTCCAGCGCTTTTTGCTGATCGGGTGTCAGTTGTCTCAAGGAAGTCGCGGAAGAATCTGGAAGGCGGACTTGCTGCGGGCTGAGAAGAGGTTCCGATTTGATGACATTGGGAAGCAGCATTTTTAGGGCTTCCCCGGGGGGAGCACAGTATCGATCGGAAAGCCAAGCGGCCAAGTTGAGAAGTTCTTCCGAAAGAACAGGTTGAGGATCCAGGAGTTTGATGATTTCCTTAAGCGGCATAGTAGGTTGAGCTGTTTTTTCCATTATAGACAGGACAAAGCCTGCGAGCTTTCTTTGAGGACCAAAGGGAGCCAAGACACGGCTTCCAGGTGCGATTTTTGATTCCCAGGAAGGAGGAATTAAATAATGAAACGTTTTATAAAGGGGAAGCGGAAAGGCGACTTCCGCTACCAATGCTGGTCCTAGGTCCTGAGTCCTAGGTCCTAAGTCTTTCATGGTATTTTCTTGGCTATGCATTGTATTATTCTGGACTTAGAACTTGGAACCTAGAACTTAGCTTCTGCATGGCAGAAGCTATTTGATGCCGGTGAAGACAAAGTGGGGGGGGAGATTTCTGATTTCGAACTCCACATGCATTTTTCTGAAATAACGTTTCAGAAGCGGTATCAGATGGGTCGTGCATTGATAGGCGACGAAACGTCCGGAAGGCTTCAGGTGCTGTACTGTTTTCCGTAGGAGTTCCTCACGCTCTTCCGGTTTAAAAAAACTGAATGGGATCCCGGAAGTGATGCAATCTACATGTTTAATCCCTTCTTTTCTAAATATATGATCGATTTCCTTCACATCGCCACGGATGGTTTTAAGGCGTGGTTCTTTGAGGACTGACAGGGTATCATAAAGGCCGGGGCTTTTCTCAATGGCGATCAGACGGCCATGGGATGGCATCGCTTTTAGAATTTCTTTGGTAACTACTCCTTCCGCAGCCCCGTATTCCACGATATGTGGGTTGTGTGGAAGGTCCATGGCTTTGAGAATACGACGGATCAAATATTTAGAGCTGGGGACGATGGCGGCCACGGTGCGATCTTTGAGGAAGGCCTCTACGTAGCTGAAGGGGCCTCCTTTTTCAAATCCTTTTTTAATGATCTGTTCAAGTTTAGTCACTTTCTAGCTCCTTTTTTAGGTTTTTCATGTCGTTCCAGACCTCTCGTTTTAATGCGGGGTTTCTCAAAAGAGCGGCGGGATGGTAGGTGGGCAGGACTTTTATATTGGGATCAGAGGGTAAAGAATGCCAGCGTCCTCGCATGGAGGTGATGCCCATGCTTGTGGAAAGAAGAGTTTTGGTGGCCACCGCGCCTAGGGTTACGATCACCTTGGGACGGATCAAGGCGATCTGTCTGTCTAAATAGCCTCGGCAGGCAGATATCTCCTCGGGTATTGGAGGGCGATCGTTTCCACGCATCCCAGGTTGGTCCGGATGGATCATGGGATGGCATTTCACGCAATTGGTGATATAGACTGTTTGGCGGGACAGGCCGATGGCAGCTAGGATATTGTCCAGAAGTTGACCTGCCTTTCCTACGAAAGGCTCCCCCTTATGATCCTCCTCATATCCCGGTCCTTCTCCTACGAAAATGACTTGGGCCTTCATGGATCCTACGCCTAAAACGGCTTGGGTGCGAGTGAGTCCCAGGGGACATAGTTGACAGGTTTTCACTTCCTGGCTTAAGTCGGCCCATTCTTGTTGTGGAGAGGCATCGGAAGTGAGAATTTTGGGTGGGTCTAATTCTATGCGTTTTTTAAGATCGTGCACCAGCTCTAAAAGTTCATTTTGCATTCGTCGCTAAAAAGGGTTCTGTGGATTTTAGAATAATTTCGGCAGCTTTTAATTTGACGAGGGGTGGGTATATTTTTTTACCTCCTTTTCTATCCAGGATGGCAATGCGGGTTTTGTTCATTCCTACGCTGTCTGGAGAGTTCGCCACGATGAGGTCTAGATTTTTTTGCCTTAATTTTCTTTTTGCATGAGTAAGCCAGCGATGGGTTTCCAGGGCGAATCCTACCAAAACTTGGTGGCTTCGTTTTTTGCCCAATTCCATTAGAATGTCTGGATTTGGGATGAGGGTGATCTGGATGGGGTGGCCCGTTTTTTTCAATTTTTTTTGAGAGGGTTTGGCGAATTTCCAATCACTGACCGCGGCGGCTCCGATGACCACGTCTGTTTTAGAGAAATACCGACGCACTGTACGGCTCATGTGTTCTGCGGAAATCACCGGGACGATTGTAACTCCCCATGGGGCTGAAATACGGGCCGGACCGCTGACAAGAGTAACCCGGGCGCCTAGATCACGGGCCGCCTTGGCCAAGGCAAATCCCATCATTCCGCTGGAGGCATTGGAGAGATAGCGGACGGGATCTAAATATTCCCGAGTAGGACCGGCGGTGATGAGAACCCGCTTACCCCACCAACTGCCTAGTGTTTTTTCGGGTGGTTGATTTGAGAAGTTTTTTTTCGACATGGTTCACAATAGCTTCTACTTCCAGTAGTCTGCCCATACCGATCTTACCGCTGGCGAGAGGGCCTTCTTGGGGTCCTGCCATCTCATACCCCCATTTTTTAAGGCCTTCAACATTCTCCTGGGTCGCCGGGTGAAGCCACATCTGTTCCTCCATGGCGGGACAGAGAATCACGGGGACTCGGGACGCAAGTATCAAAGCATCCAGTAACCCCTCGGCCCGGCCATGGGCCAAGCGAGCGACAAAATCCGCCGTGGCGGGAGCAATCAGGATGAGATCCGCCCAGGAAGCCAAGTGTAGATGATGAATTTCCCATGCGTGGGAATCTAGCGGGAAGGGATAGGTGGGTTCTCCGGAAAGTACGGCCAGGGCTTGGGGGGCGACGAAATTCTGGGCGGATGGGGTCAAGACGCAGCGGACAATAAAGGAATGTTCCTTAAGACGTCTCACCAAGTCACAAGTTTTATAGGCCGCGATGCTGCCCGTGATTCCTAAAAGAATTTTTTTCATCCCGCCTTCTTTTTTCCTGGTTCTTCCTGCTTCTTTTGGTCTTTGTCTTTCTCTCCATTAGGGGCCAACTGCTTGATATTTTTCCAAGTTATCTTTCCGGAGATGGCGTCTTTCATGGCTATTTCCAGCACTTTATGCCAGGAGAGATTGCGGGTCTCCTCTTGTTTTTTAAGTTCTCTCGCCCATTGGGATGCCAAGGGAACTAGATCATATTTGCCGTGAGTTTGTTCTAAAATCATCTGGTATAAAGATTTTTCCTGCCCTAAAGGACGAGAGTGCTTCGCCTCCAGCCCTAAAGGACGAGCCCCCGCCTTCGGCAGGGACTGCTTCGCTGAGTGCTTCGCCTCCTGTTGGGGCTGAGTCGATTTCTTTTTGGATTCAGGCATGAAATTCTCCTTTTAGGGTTTGGAAGTAAATAATATGGACATTTGGCGAAGTCGATTTTGCCCCAGATTCAAGGCCCGAGGGAGCGCGGCGTACCTAGAAGGTACGTAAGCGACCGAGAACGAAGAATCTGGACAAAAGCGGCTCGCCCCTTCGGGGAGGTCGATCTTTGGCCGATTTCGTCGTCGCTCTTCGTTTTTGTACCGCTGCGGGTACACCGCACTCATCGCTCCTAGAACTCGGCTCATAGCTGGACCTCCAAATTGTTCATATTATTTACTTCCAAACCCTAGTGGTTTTGAGGGCTTCGGCAGTCAGAATAGACCCTATTTGCTGTACCGCTTTTTTAAGGTGGTCATTGATGACGATGTAATGATACCACTTTGCTGCACGAAGTTCTTTCTTGGCGGCTGACAGACGCTTAAATATGGAGTCTTGGTCATCTTTGCGTTTGATCAAGCGTTCTTTTAGGGATCGCCAAGAAGGGGGGCGAATAAAAATCAGAACAGCGTCGGGGTATATCTTTCGAATCGTTTTGGCTCCTTGTATGTCAATCGCCAGGAGCACATTATAACCCCTGCGGGTCCAGCGCTCCACAAAAGCTTTGGGAGTGCCATAAGAATGACCATGCACGGACGCCCATTCTAAAAAGTGGTTTCGGCGGACTTTCTCTTTAAAGATTTCCGGCGCGGCGAAATAATAATGTTTCCCCGGATTTTCACCCAGTCGGACGGGACGGGTGGTGACCGAGATGGAATATTTCAATTTTTTCCGTGTGCGGATCAATTCCCGGCAAATAGTCGATTTCCCCGTTCCCGAAGGAGCGGAAAGAATGACCAAAAAACCTCGTCTATTTTTCCTAGGAATATTCAGGGTTCTCAGCATAATTCTAGCAAATTTTTCACAGAAAAGATAAGATAGTTTTTATTCACGTCATGAAAACACGCGTGGAGATACTTTGTGTCGGGACGGAACTCCTTTCCGGAAAGGTGAATACCCATATTAGTTATTTTTCTCTGGTCCTGAAAAGCATTGGGCTTAATATCGCGCGCGAGGTCACTTTACCCGATGATCCTGTGGAAATCCAGCAGGCAGTCCGGTCCAGCATGGAGCGTTCCGATATCCTTATCCTGAGCGGAGGGTTGGGACCTACTTTCGATGATCTGACCCGAGAAGGAGTGGCGGGCGCCGTGAACAGAAAATTGAAACTCCGTGCTCACTTGTTGAAGAAAATTAAGGACAAGTTCTCTCGCTATCAGCTTCCGGTTTCTGTGAATAACAAGCGGCAAGCCGCTATTATACAGGGGGCAAAGTCTTTAGAAAATCTCTCAGGTTCGGCTCCAGGCCAGCTCTTAGTGTTGGAGAGACGCAACCGATTGCCCTTGTCCTTGATTCTTTTACCGGGACCCTTTAAGGAACTTCAGCCCATGCTGGAAAAGGAAGTGATCCCTTTCCTGCAAAAAACCTACTGCCGCTTCCTCTGCCGCAAAACGCTGGTACTCCATTTGGCGGGAATCATGGAATCCCAGGTGGATGATAAACTGCGCCCTCTTCTTACTCGTTTAAGTCCGGGACTGGAATGTACCATTTTGGCTGGGCCTGCGTGCGTGGATCTTTATGTCACGGCCACATCCAGACATCCCTCTTGGGGTCAGGGAGCGTTAGACAAGATCCGCCGAACCTTGCATGGCTTGTTCGGAAATTTTATCTATGGGGAAGGTGGCGACACATTATCTTCCGTTGTGGGAGATTTATTGAGAAGGCGCAGGCAGACATTGGCAGTCGCTGAATCTTGTACGGGGGGACTCCTTTCCTCCCGGATTACGAGTATCCCCGGGAGTTCTGAATATTTTATAGGCAGCATCGTGGCGTACTCCAATTCCTTAAAGCAAAAAGGTTTGGGGGTGTTTAAGTCTACGCTAAACGTTTACGGGGCTGTTTCGAAAGAGTGTGCCAGGGAAATGGCGGATGGGGTCAGAAAAAAAATGGGAGCCACGTTCGGGTTGGCGGTGACGGGGGTGGCGGGTCCTTCCGGTGGGACACCTCAAAAACCCGTCGGATTGGTTTATATTGCTCTCTCGGGGCCAAGGATAGAACATCTGGAGAAGTTTGTATTTCCGGGAGATCGAGCCAATATCCAAAACCGTTCTACGGTCTACGCCCTCAATATGCTGCGTCTTGCACTTGCCCTTCAAAAATCGTAAAATGAAGCAATGACTAACACACACACGCAAGAATTGATGGCGAAGTTTCAAAAGCATCCTAAAGATTCAGGTTCACCCGCGGTTCAAATCGCTCTTTTGTCGGAGCGAATTCGTAATATATCGGAGCACCTGAAAAACTATCCTAAAGACCACCATTCCCGGGCAGGTCTGCTCAAGCAGGTTGGACACAGGAAGCGACTTCTGAATTATCTAAAGCAGGTCTCTTCTGAAGAACACCAAAAGCTCATTAAATCGCTGGATTTGAGGAAGTAGAATGCCCCCATCCAGTCCCGTGCGCCTACTCACCGAGGTAGGAGAAAGAAATCTTGTTTTGGAAACTGGAGCCTTAGCGAAACAAGCGGGGGGGGCCGTTTCCATCCAACTAGGAGATACGGTTTTATTGGCTACGGTGACTTACGCCAAAACCCCTCGGGGTGGATTTCCCGATTTTGTGCCTTTGACGGTGGATTATCGGGAAAGGACCTATGCGGCAGGGAGGATTCCTGGAGGATGGTTTAAACGGGAAGGGAGACCCAGAGAAAAAGAGATTTTAGGCTGTCGTCTCATTGACCGCTCCCTGAGGCCTCTGTTTCCAGAAGGTTACAACATTGAGACCCAGTTGGTGGCCATTGTTCTTTCCAGCGATCAACAGCACGATTCCGATGTGCTCGGCATCAATGCGGCCTCGGCCGCTTTGATGATTTCCGAGATTCCGTTCGAAGGACCCGTGGGAGCCGTTCGTGTGGGATATCTCAATGAAAAATTCATCCTATTTCCCACTTTTGACGAGCGCGAACATCTGGATTTGGAGTTGGTAGTATCGGGACGCAAGGAAGGGATTTTGATGGTGGAAGGTGGGGGGAGAGAGGTTTCCGAAGATTTGTTGATCCGGGCTTTGGAATATGCCCAGAAGGCCATTGCCAAGATTTGCGCCCTTCAAACAACGCTCCGGGAAAAGACAGGTAAGCCCAAGCTGGTGGTGCCTCCTTTTCCGTTGCCGGAAGGGTTAAAGGAAGCGGTTCGCGAAGCCGGTTTGCAAAACTTAAGGAAACTATTAAGATCTTTTCCGGATAAGTCCGTCAGAGATAAGGGGGTCCAAGAGTTAAAGGCCCAAATAGCTCAAGGCTTGGCGGAAAAGTTCCCAGGCTCCGATTCGCTGGTTTCTTATTTAATGGATGAGCTTCTCTACGAGGAGAGCCGAAGATTGGTATTGGAGGAGAAGATACGGGCAGATGGCCGAAAATGGAACGAAATTCGTCCTATTTCGATCCAGGCTCCCATCTTACCCAGAACCCACGGTTCTGCTTTGTTTACCAGAGGACAGACGCAGGCCTTGGTGACTACAACCCTGGGAACTCCCCAGGATATGCAGATCTTTGATGATTTGGAAGGGGAGTTTAAGGAGAGATTTTTGTTTCACTATAACTTTCCTGGTTTTTCTACCGGGGAAGTGAAACCTGAGCGAGGACCGGGTCGCCGGGAAGTGGGACATGGGGCTTTGGCCAAAAGGGCGATTTATCCGCTGCTTCCTCCTGACACTGACTTTGCCTATACGATCAGGATCGTTTCGGATATTTTGGAATCCAATGGTTCATCCTCAATGGCTTCCGTTTGCGGGGGGTCTCTTTCGCTTTTTGATGCCGGAGTTCCCCTGAAGGCTTCCTGCGCTGGAATTGCCATGGGCTTGATTTGGGAAAAAGGTCAATATGCCATTCTTTCCGACATCATGGGATTGGAGGACCATTTGGGAGATATGGATTTTAAGGTGGCTGGAACCAGTACGGGTATCACGGCTTTCCAGATGGACATGAAGATTCAAGGGATGTCCTTGGATATTATGAAGGAAGCGTTAGCCCAGGCCAAAGAAGGGCGATTGTTCATCCTGGACAAGATGGATCAGGCAATGAAGGCCCCCAGGACCCAGCTCTCTAGTTATGCTCCGCGTTTGATTAAGGTGATGGTTCCCATGGAAAAAATAGGGGCTTTGATCGGTCCCGGAGGAAAGAATATTCGCCGTATTATTGAAGAAACCGGAGCCGAAATTGAGGTTGAAGATGATGGCTCTGTTTTTATTTCCGGGGTAGAAGCGGAAAAAGTAGAGGCGGCTAAAAAAGAGGTGGAGGCCATTACGGCAGAGGCGGAGGTGGGAAAAATCTATAAAGGGAAGGTCGTCTCCATCACGGATTTTGGAGCTTTCGTGGAAATCTTACCCGGCAAGGAAGGGCTTTGTCATATCTCCCAGTTGGCGGACCATCGCGTGGACCGCGTGGAAGACGTGCTCAAACAGGGAGAGGAGTATGAATTTAAGGTCTTAGAAGTGGATAATAATGGAAAAATCAGATTGTCTAGGAAGGCGGTAACGCATCCTGGTTCTGAATCGGTGGGTGCACCTCCCACCGGCCGTTCTTCTCGACCTCATCACGAAAGAGATAGGTCTCGCTCTCGTTAGTGGGTACGAAATCAACACATTCTTTCTCAACGAAGGATCTCTTAGGACAGGTCCAGGAATTGTATCGTTTCATGAAAGAGAACAATCTGGAGATTTTGGAATGGAACCGAGAAAATTTCCAGGTGAAACTTGTTCGCCAAAAACCATCTTTTTCCCTTGCTCCCGTTTTTTCTGCTGCTTCGACGGCATCTCCCTATCTGCCGGAACAGCCGTCGCGGGATACGTCTCCATCGGCTGCTTTGATGATACGGTCTCCCATGATGGGGATTTTCTATCGGGCGCCTTCTCCTTCCAGTCCTCCCTATGTCAAAGAAGAGGATGTGATAAAGTCGGGACAAGTTTTATGTGTGATTGAGGCGATGAAGGTTTTTAATGAAATCAAAGCTGAATTTGACGCTAAAATTGTCAGGGTGTTGGTTGAGAACGGAAGACCTGTCAAAGCCGGACAGGAGCTTTTTGCTGTGGAACGGCCGCTTTCCTAAATACCTTGGAGGCGGCATTTCCTTGGGATAACCCTCGGTCAGAAATGACTGTGCTCGGCAGAGCGGAAAACCATGACTGAACAGATTCATCAGATTGCAGAACAAATTCGAAAGAAACTTATGGAAGTCTCAGAAACCAGCGCCTGGGAGCTAAAAATCGCACTTAAGATTCCCAATTCGCTGCTTTATATGGCACTTGGGATTTTGATTCGCGAGGGGTTCATCCAGCTTTCCCAGGATGGGTTTACCTATAAAGTTCGATATTTGCCATCTTTGTCTAAACAGGAGGCGAAGCAGTCTCGTCCTTTAGGAAGTGATCATTTATCGAGCGTCTCTCAAGACGTCTAAAAAACGTAAATCTTCTGTTTGGCAGTGGGCGGCGCGATGGTTTTTATTGTCCTGCGTGGCCCTGTGGCTCTCCTGGCTCATTTTTTTCCCCGATAGAAGTGGTTGGTTGGGAGGCGCCTTGGCCTCCTATCTTTTTTCTTTTTTAGGACAATCCACCTATCTTCTTCCTCTTGTTCTCTTCTACGGGCTAGGAGCCTTTTGGATTCAGACTAAGGAGGAAAGGCATGGGGCATGGATTTGGACCCTGGCCACATCCCTTATCCTTTTTTCTTGCTCACTTCTTTTGTCTTTGTTGGGAGAATTATTTTCACAGCGAGATTGGGGGGGGATATTGGGGCAAACTGTTTCTTCCATAACCAATCCCATCATCGGTCCTACGGGGACAGGGCTTTCAAGTGTGCTTTTTTTATTGTTGGGGGCGCATCTTCTATTCGGAATTTCCTGGGGGGAGGTTTTTCACAGAGTTTGGGAAATCTTGATGCAGGATCTCCAATCCTGGCAAAGGGCTCGTCGAGAATTAAAAACCAACTTGCGGATGCTTGAAGAAAGAGCAATGCCTCTTCCGGTCAGTGTTCCGGTTTTGGCTACGCCTTTGCCACTACAGAAACCAGTACAGAAATTGGCACCTGTTTCCACTTCGGAAAAGAAAAAATTCAAACTGCCCTCCTTACAACTTCTTCATGCGGGGCAAAAAGGATCCCCGCCGATTCCACCCCAGAGCGAAATTCAGGATTCTATTCAACTCTTGGAGTCCACCCTGAAAAATTTTGGCATCGAGGTGCGGGTGGTGGGAATAAGTCCCGGACCCGTGGTTACCCGATATGAACTTTCTCCGGCCCCCGGAGTGAAGGTCAGTTCCATCGTTGCTCTCTCCAATGACATTGCTCTTTCCATGAAGGCGCAGGGAATTCGAGTAATGGCGCATATTCCAGGGAAGTCCGCTATCGGCGTGGAGATTCCCAATCCCGTGCCTGTCCTGGTAACCTTGCGTGAAATTTTGGAGAGTTCTGCTTTTAACGAGCAGGGCCTTCCTTTGCTTTTTGCTATTGGCCGTTCAGCAGAAGGGATTCCTCAAGTGGCGGATCTCGCCTCTATGCCGCATCTTTTGGTGGCTGGTGCGACTAACTCCGGCAAAAGTGTTTTTATCCATTCTTTGATTCTCTCTATCTTGTTCCGATCCATGCCGGAAGAAGTGAAGTTTCTTCTGGTTGATCCCAAAAGATTGGAGTTGATATTTTATGAAGGCTTGCCCCATCTCTATGATCCAAAGTTTCCTGCTTCCCAGGTTTCAGTGGTCACGCAACCTAAAGAGGCCGCAAAGAGTTTAAAGGCTCTTATTCATGTCATGGAGGATCGCTACAGCCGCTTTGCGACCATCGGAGCGCGCAATATCGAAACCTACAATGAAGAGGCAAGGCGGCGGGGTTTAAAACCCGAGTTTTATGTGGTGGTGGTTATTGATGAACTGGCGGATCTGATGCTGGTGGCTCAGGATATGGTAGAGGATTCCATTCAAAGATTGGCTCAGATGGCCAGGGCCGTGGGTATCCATCTTGTTCTGGCCACTCAGAGGCCTTCGGTGGATATCATTACGGGTGTGATCAAGGCTAATCTGACGTCCCGGGTGGCGCTGCAGGTTGTTTCTAAAACGGATTCCCGGGTTATTTTGGACACTCAAGGAGCTGAAGAATTATTGGGAAGAGGGGACATGTTGTATTTGGCGACAGGGGCGCAAAGACCGGTTCGGATTCAGGGGGCCTACGTCTCTGAGAAAGAGATCAATCAGGTAGTGGAGTATTGGAAGTCTCAGGGAAAGCCGGCGTACGATCTTTTGCTTTCAGAAACGGAGGGTTTGGAAGTAGAGAAAGGAACTCATGCTGGAGATTTGCCTCAGGCCCTTCGCCTGGTCTTAGAGAGACGACGCGTGTCCCAGGATTTATTGAAGGCTCATTTCGGTTCCTCCGCTCGGGCCACGGATCTTTTAAGCCTTTTGGAGGTAAAAGGATTTATTCATAAACCCGAGGGAACGAACCGGTGGGAGATTTTCTACGATAAGATAGAGGAATATCTTAAAAGTATACCGGATAAAAAGAATTATGGTTAAGACCTTGATGCTTCTTTGTTCCGTTGCCTGGGGAGAACATTCTGTGAATGTTTCTTCTTCGCTCCTCTCCTTGCCTACGGTGGAAGAAGCGAGGGAGCGTTTAGAAAAGCTGGATCAGGAGATTTCTTCGCTTTCTTTCCAGTTCGTTCAGAAACTGGAGATGAAGGAGACGGGACTTCTTCAGCGTGTAGAAGGAAATTTGAAGTATTTAAAGCCGGACCGTATTCGCTTGGAGCATCGCAAACCTCGAGAGCAATTGGTGATTACCGATAAAAAAACAATTTCAGTATACATCGGCGGGAAAAGACCTCAACTCATTCGTACCGCTTGGGATTCTTGGGTAAAAACTCAAGCCTCCGTGGTGGGCCTCATGGACTTTGGAAATTATGGCCAGCTTCTGAAAAAACATGATGTCTCCGTGGACTCCACCACTCTGGAAGGAACCTTATATTATCGTTTGACGCTGCTGCCCAAAGTGGAAAATCAAAAGTCTTCTCATTCTGAGTATACAGTGAGACTTTATTTGCTGCCCCAAGATTTTTTCCCGATGCGGATTGAGCTTCTGCTGGGACAGATGTTTATGGAAACCGAATTATCACGGGTGTCTAAAAATCCGGTTCTAAAGGAGAGTCTCTTTAAATTTGAGCCCCCTCCCGGAGTGGAATTGTTGGAGTTTAGATAGAATGACGAATAAGACACCGTTGGAGGATGTCGGAGCACTTTTAAAACAAGAGAGGTTGCGCAAGGGTTTAAGCCTAGAAATGGTTCAGAAACAAACTCGGATTCCTAGGAAGTTCCTGGATGCTTTAGAACAAAATAGGACCTCTGAATTTCCAGCGGTCGTATATTTGCAGGGTTTTCTGAGATCTTATTGCGAACTCTTGGGATTGGATTTTGATTCACTCTGGTCCAAATGGATGTCCGTGCTCTCCACGCCTGCGAATCCGGAACCGCAGGAGGCGAAGCACTCTGCGCAGCAGTGCCTGCCGAAGACGGGGGCTCGTCCTTTAGGACTGCAGGATCTCGCGGATTCTATGGAGCGGACCCAAAAAAAAGAACAGGACTCCGGAGAATCCGGGCTGGAATCTAGAAGGATTCCCCTTATCGGATTGTCATTGATATTGGTTGCCATTTTGAGTTATTGGCTTACCACTTTAAGAGCACCGAAATCTTCCCAGGGGATAGCGGGGGCTAACCCTTTTGATTTTTCTTCTCCTCTCCGTGAGGTTTCTTTGCGGTTGACTATGGGAAAGGCCGCATGGATTCGGCTCAAAATAGATGGACGGATTTCTTTTGAAGGCTGGATTCCTGCTGGTGTTACACGAGATTGGCGCATCAAGGAATCAGCATTTTTACGGACAACAACTCCCGAAGCGCTGAATTTTGTTCTCAACGACAAGCCGCTGCTCCTTGCGGGGTTATCTAAGGATTCTTCTGGAGATTTTATATTATACTCGCATTGATTTTTGCATGACCCTGCCCAATCAAATCACCGTTTCCAGAATCTTTTTGGCTTTGCTGTTATTCCTGTTGACCCTCCTCCCGCATCTATGGTCGCGTCTTTTTGCCTTGGCTGTTTTTATCGTTGCGGCCTTTACGGATTGGGTAGATGGATTTATCGCCAGAAAGATGGGTTCGACCAGTTCTTTCGGGGCAGTGGTGGATCCGATCGCAGATAAGATTCTAGTGGCGGCAGCTTTGATCGCTTTCGGAATCATTCCTGAGCTCGGGATCCCTCTCTGGGCTGTTTTTTTGATCATTGTCCGCGAATTTTTTGTGTTGGGCTTGAGAATGTTGGCGGCACTTCAAAAAAAGGTGCTGGTAGCGGAAAGTTGGGGGAAATTGAAAATGAGTATCCAGTCGGTTTCTGTTCTGGTTATTTTGGTTTTAATCAATCTACGCAGTTTTTATAGGAATGTCCCCGATTTTTTTATGCTTCTTCCCTATTACTTGACGCTCTTGATTCTGGTGGTGACGTGGGCTAGCGGATTGTATTATCTCTATCGTCATCGCGATATTTTGACGCATTCATGGTAGATCGCTTGTTTTATGGGATCGTGAAGGCGATTGCGAGTGGGCTTTTTTTAAGCTATATTCCGTTCCGATATTTTAAAAGGACATTTTGGACCGGGGCTGGATTGGTGGGGACATTTTGGGGATTGCTTTTGTTGCCCCTGGTGCC
>JACQJN010000202.1 GCA_016205085.1 Elusimicrobiota bacterium
AACATGAATCGATTGTGGGAGAGCTCCCAGGCCCAGGAATCTTTGTTTGGCTGCTTCTGTTTGAACGCAGATAAGTTGAATTCTGGAGAGCAGTTGTTTTAAAAAGGATTTGACGTATCGGTAGCGGGGAAAGCTTTTATCCGATATTCTGCCGTTGATAAGAAATAGGGGGACTCCGTGATGGTTGGAGCTGGTGATAAGATTGGGCCAGATTTCTGTCTCAACGAGAATCAGGGCCTGGGGAGATATTTTTCGCATGGCGCGCGAGGTCAATGGGTAGAAGTCCAGGGGAGCGATGAGGGCCCAGGTGATTTCCGGTATTTGCCGAGCTAGATCTCTGCCTAGGGTGCTGGAGGTGGTGACCAGGATTTTGCGGTCCTTGAATTGGGGCAATAAGGCACAGAGGAGCTTGACTTCTCCCACGGAAGCGGCATGGAACCACAGGGGGTGATGATGAGACATCTCTTGGAAAAGGGCGTTCGGATAAAGCCCTAGTCTTTCCCTAATTTCGCTCAAAATGTTTTTAAGCAACGACCTTCGGGGGGACATTAAAAACAAAAACAGATAGAGGACGGCTACGAAAGGAAATAAAAGATTATAAAGAATGAGCATCAGCCAATTTGTCTGCTTCTTTCGTGATTCGGTTCAAGGCCGTTTCCAGTTCCTTCGCCTTTTTCTTGAGTGAATCACGAGCCGAAATGTAGATGGGAGAGCCGTGGACAATGACAATGCGATTGAAAGGCAGCGGTAGGTGGATCTCATCCCAGCTTTTGAAGGTCACCTTTGTTCTGGAGGCATTGGTGATGGGAATAATGGGAAGCTTCAGTTTCTGGGCCAGGAAAAGCACTCCGGGTTTGACTTTACGGACAGGTCCCCGAGGTCCATCCGGGGTGACGCCGGGATGGAGTCCTTGCTGGGTATGTTCCATCAGTTGTTTGAGAGCTTTGAAGCCTCCTCGGGTAGAGGAGCCGCGAACCGTCTTCATCCCAAAGAGGTGAAGGGTTCTAGCGATGTATTCTCCATCTTGGCTGGCGCTGACCAAGATAGTGACGGGTTGACGGCGGTGGGAATACACGAAGACAAATTGCCGGCTGTGCCAGAAAGCATAAATAAAGTTTTTTCCATGCCGCTCCAAATCCCTGCATATTTGCAGATTTTTCCAGATGATTCGCGATGTTTTCCCTACGACCCACAGATAGACATAACCCAAGATGGGAATGATTTTTTTAAACATGTTACTGAACTCAGTATGAACTACTGAGTTATGGAACGCTTTGTTCTTTTTTTAGCTATCCAACTCACGCTGAAAACGGCGGTGGCAATGGGGAAGGGTTGGTTTTCTTTCCAAGAAACGCCGATTTTTTCGGTTTCAAGCTCCACAAACAGGGTTTGGAGAAGAGGGGGGGTGGCGATATTTTGGATGGGGGACAGTTCGCACTTCTCTTCTTTGGCCTCTTCTTCGATCAAGGAAAGCGCAAAACGGACCGTTTCTTCCAGGCAGACTTCCTGGGCCAGGGATACCCATGGATTTTGAAGTCCTTCAGCCGCCAGGCCGTTGCCCAGAGTGCCGACTCCGACGCTGAAAGCCAATCCCGGGACCGGTGAAAGATCCCCCAGGGTGGGATGATCCGAGGGGAAGGAGTTGTAGAGAACGGCCGGCTCCAGCTTCGGGAGAAGGGATTGCAGGAAGGCATCCACCTCTCCCTCATTCGAAAATCCAGTGGTTGTGAAATCTATTTTCCTCTTTTTTGCCCGACGAAGGATTTCCCGGGCCTTCATCGAAATTTTGAAGCGTTTGATCTTTATCATGTTCCTTGCCTTGTGATTTATTTCCTCAGTTGCGGTTTTTGTTTTCGGGACTCCCATTCGTAGACCAAAGGCGTGGCGATGGCGATGGTGGAATAGGTTCCCGCGATGCTCCCCCAAAACATGGCAAAGGCAAAATCGTTGATGACCTCTCCTCCGAAAGAGAGAAGAGATGCAATCGCAAGAAAAACGGTTAGGTTGGTGATGAGGGTTCGAGAGAGGGTCTCATTCAGGCTCACATTGATCAGGTCATAGAGCGGGAGCTTGGCCTTGACCTTCAAGTTTTCGCGCATCCGGTCGAAGATGACGATGGTGTCGTTGATGGAGTAGCC
>JACQJN010000215.1 GCA_016205085.1 Elusimicrobiota bacterium
CTGTACATCCTCTTCCTGAGTCGTCGGTATAGAACACTTCCTCTCCAGTTCCATCAGGCCCATCCCAAAAAAATAAGAATTTGATTGACAGCCGCCGCGATCCCCAAAGCATAGAACAGCACAAACCCGCTGATGAGGAGGGTCGCCTTCATCCCTCTTTCCTTAACGGACATAAGCCATTGTGCGATGCAGGGCATAAACAGAGCGATGGCCACCATGCTCACCGCGCTTTGCCGGAGGCTGAGGAGCCCATCCCTCTGCATCTGGTAGAACCCCGCGGCTCCGTAGTCTCTCCTGAAAAATCCCACCCAAAAGGCCTCGGTGGCTTTCTCGGGAAGCCCCAAAAATCCGGTCACAACCGGAGAAGACCAGCGCCCGATGATTTTCAAGAGGCCGAAAGCATCCAAAAAATAGAGCGCCATCGTCCCATAGATGAACAGGGGCACCACCTCCCGCAGGTACCATTTCAGACGCGAGGCCACCTTCCGGATAAGGTTTCCCATCTGGGGAAGGCGCATGGGCGGGATCTCCAGCAAGAAAGGGGAAGGCGCTCCCGGCAAAACCTTTGAAGCGGCCCAGCCCGTCCCTAGCAAACTTCCTACCACCACAAAAAGCCATATCCCAAAAACGGAGAGCGGCAGCCCAGAGCCCATGGCCATCAAGACCCCCAACTGCGCCGAACACGGAACCGCCAATGCCAGGAGAAAACTCATCAGAATCTTCTCCTTCTTGGTATCCAAAATCCGAGTGGTCAGCATCGCCATGCTCCCGCAGCCTAAGCCCAAAATCATGGGAAACACCGCCTTGCCGTTTAACCCTATGAGTCTGAAAAACCGGTTCAACAAGACAGATAGGCGGGGCAGATAACCCGTATCCTCCAAAAAACCCAAAGCCAAAAAGAATGTGGTCACGATGGGAAGAATCAGAGCGAAGGCATACGTCAGGGCCATGGTAAAAACCCCATATTCCCCCACCAAAATATCCTGCAGCCACCGCCACGGCAAGAGGTTCTGCACCGCCTGGGATACCATCGGATTAATAAAATTCCCGAACACTGTTTCCTCCAAAAAATCCACAAGGGTCTGGGCCCCCAACACCCCTACGAACTCATACATTCCCCACAAAACAAATCCGGCGATGAGATATCCCGGCCAAGGCCTCAAACTCCAGGTGCCCAAGATCCCCAACCATCGTGCCAGACGGGTAGGATTTCCCTGGGAGGGCCGGCTCCACACCTCCGCCCCCAAGAGGTCCGCCTGCTCCCGCCGACAAGCCATCAGGATGCCCGAGAGTGGCCTTTCAAATTTCCGGCGCGCCGCTTCTACCTTCTCCATGATCTCTTGCGAAAGAAATCTTTTAAGTCCCAAAATTTCCTCCGAAGCCAAATGGTTCTGCAAAAGCAGCGGAAACAAGCCGCACATCTCCCTGGAGAGGTACGGTTCCACATCCCTGCGCGCCGCCTCAATCTTGGAAGGATAAACCATCCGGAAGGAAGGGGCGGTCGCCCTCAAAAGGGACTGCCTTAAATCCTGCAGGCCTTCACGGGTGGTGGCCACCGTTTCCACCACCGGAATTCCCAAAATTCTGGAAAGCCTGTGGGAATCGACATGAAAGCCTCGGCTCAACGCCTCGTCCTTCATGTTCAGGCATAATACCATGGCAATTTGAAGGTCTGTCAGTTCCAGAGTCAGCGCCAAAACCCCGTGCAGATTTTTGGAATCCGCCACCTGCACCACAATATCTGGCCGGTCCAAGAGGAGTCTCCGCGTGACCCTTTCCTCATCGCTGTGCGCCACCAAAGAATAGATGCCGGGGCTGTCCACAAACTCAAACAAATGACCGCCCACCTCTCCTAATCCCTTGGCCACATCCACAGTCGTGCCGGGATAGTTGGAAACCATGACGTACTTCCCGGTGAGGGCATTAAACAGAACCGATTTCCCCACGTTGGGATGGCCCACAAGCACCACCCGTTTGAGAGCCACCTGCTTGTGTTCCGGAAGATCTAGTGAAGATGAGTTATGCATCGGCCACAGAATGCAAAACGTCGATTTTCCGCATAATATCTTTCGCTTTTAAACCCATTGCCTTCGTCCCAATTACACCTTCCTTTGATAAATTCTAGTGCAACAAAATAGCCAGATAGCACTCTTCGTGGAACGCTAGGCGTAGGCGTGCAGGCCGCTCAAGAGGTAGTTGACGCCGAAGTAGGTAAAAACCACAAATACAAATCCAGCGATCGCCAGCCACGCAAATCGCTCATTTTTCCAACCTCGAGTGCGTCTCAAATGAATGGCTATCGCGTAGAATAACCAGGTCACCAGGGCCCATGTTTCTTTAGGATCCCAGGACCAGTACGTTCCCCAGGCCGAGTTGGCCCAGACAGCCCCGGTGATGATCCCCAATGCCAAAAACCAAAATCCCACCTGTATGGCCCGATACAGAAACTCATCCAAATGGGCTCCTCGAAATTTCCAATAAACGACCCCTCCCAGAAACCCCAGGGATAGAGCCGCGTAGCCTATCATGGTTGTGATCACATGGATGAGAAGCCAGTTGGATTGAAGCGCAGGGACCAGAGGAGCCACCCCCGAATCCAGAAAAGAGGTCACCCCTAAACTCAAAACGAGAAATAAGGAAAGCGCGGGGACCAACCCCTGAAGAGGAAATTTAGAAAAAAAATAGAACAAGACAAACAGGGTGAGCACGGTCCACAGAAGAAACATCATGGACTCATACTGATTAGAGAGAGGCGCGTGCCCGGAGGCCCGCCAAAGCAAAAGCAGGTGCAGGGATATCTCCAGCCAGCTTAAAAAAAGAGCAACGAAGACCCAGCGGTTGAAGGAGGGTTTTTTCAAAAGATAACCCGCCACATAGGTTCCCAAGGCCAATAGGGAAAATCCAAAAGCAAATTGAAATGCAATTTGTATCATCGCCAAAAAGACCAAGCCAACCCCAGCATGAGAAGAATAAATCCCGTGTATATCACCCAAACACTGGGATCCTTCACTATCTGAATGCTGGAAAAATTCATATTTTTAGGGTCATACCCCGACTGGTAAAGCCGGTAGCCCTGATAACTCATGGGGGAGTTGACCGAAATGGTCTGCTTCGTTCCCGGCCCCTGGGTATCTGTGATTTCCAAATCGCTCTCAAACTGGCGGACACGCCCCGGAACGTACTCATAGACCAGACGAAAGGGCCGTCCCACATCTCCGTGAAAGTCCGGAAATCTGGAAAACACGAACTGCCGCACCGATCCATGTCCATTTTGGACGGACAGCTCCCAGGCCGGGTTCTCCCGGGCCTCGCTGCGTGATACGGGAGACTTTCCCTCCAAAGCAAACTCGGGATAAAACCGAATCGGCAACACCTTCAAATTTAGGAATTTAAACTCCGCGATTTGATTCTGAACTAACTCCGCCGATGCATGCTGCCCTGGAGAATCTCCATAAACCACATGCAAAATATGCTTCTCCTGTTCCCAGTAATGGATGCGAAACGCCTTCAGTTTTATGGAAAAGGGAAGCGAAATCTCCTCATAGCCGTCATTGATATACCCGGACCATACCTGGTCCACATTCATAGGCAAATGGCCCTTTTGCCCATAGACCCCCCGGATGATGCCCCCCGCAAACAAAAGCAGAATTGCGGCGTGGGAAATAAAAACCCCAGGTCTGACTAAAAGCGCTTTATACCGCTTTAGAGAGCAAGCCAATAGATTGATTCCGGACAAACCCAACAGCCCCAAAAACCAATAGCTTTTAAAAAGATTATTCCATCCCAAACTCAGGATGAATGAAGCCACGGTGCGACCATACGTCTGATGGTATTCTTCCGGGGATTCCCCCTGAGGAACAATCCCCCCTAAAGCACAGGCCAGAAGCAAGCATCCTGCACAGATGAAGAAAAATCGGATGGAGGCTAGTTGATCCAGCAGCTTTCTTGCCATAAATCTATTTTAATGTGACCTCCTCAAACAATTTCTTCAGTTTCTGCTGCTGAATCTGGAATTCCTCTTTTTTCATGGCTTTTCTGATCTCGGAATCATAGACCAGAAACTCGATGATATGATCTTCATCCAACTTTTCCAAAGTTATTCCACGACCTTCCATTTTAAGGTGCATCCTGTGGACGAACCGCCTCCAGGCGGATTCTTCTATGATGGGAGAATTCAATGCGCGAGCCGGGGCGTGGCAAGCACCGCAAGCCGTCAGGAAGAGCTTATAGTTTTCCTGCTGTCTTTGGGGATAGCCAGATACGTCCACCGTAGAAGCACCTAAGTCATAAAAAAACCTAGGGGCCGGACTGGCTGGGCCTTCTCTGCCAGACTCCATCGGAACCGGTGCTTTTCCATTACTAGAACATCCCTCCAGAACCCCCGCAATCATAAAAGCCGATAGAAGATGCCGGATTTTCATGATGCTGGAAAATAGGTCCGGATTCTTTCCGAAACCTCCTCCTCTGCATGCTCTTTTCCCTCCCTCACCTCCCAAATGGAAACGATGGGGAAAAGCCTCGTAAAAACTGTGTAAAGCAGGGCAAAAGCTGCCAAGCATCCTGCAAAAAGAGAAATCTCCACCCAACTCGGTGAGTAGGAGCCGACCGTGTAGGGCAGACGAGGCCGAACCAATGTGGGAACTACAATCAGAAACCTCTCCAACCACATCCCCACACACACAAAAGCGGAGGCGGCAACCGTTCCTCCCACCGTTTTTCCCAGACGCGACGCTAAAACCAGAAAGGGAAAGACAAAACAAGTCAGTGCCATGGTCCAGAAGTGAAAAGAATATCTTCCGGAAAGCTTGGAAAAGAAGATCAGCATATGGTCCGGCTCATGGCCGTACCAGACCGTAATATACTCGCAAAACGTGAAATAAAGCCACAAACAGCTCATCACCAGCAAAAGAGTGCCCAGGTACTGGAAATGGATGGGCCTTAGATATTCTTGGAGACCGTAGGCCTTTCTCAAGACGGCCATAGCGATGATCAGGGCGGCAATCCCGGAAAATATGGCTCCCACCACGAAATATGGACCAAATATCGTTGAATGCCACATCGGCTGGACCGTCATGCTGAACACATACGAAACCACCGTGTGCACTGAAATGGCGACGGGGATGACGACGATCGCCATGATGGCAATACACTTTTCCAAAATCCGCACCTCCTCCGGAGCGCCCGTCCAGCCCAGGGAAAGCAGTTCATAGAAATCCCTGCGCCAGCCCTGGACATGGTCCCGGAGAATAGCTATGTCCGGAATAAGGGGAATGTACAGGTAGATGCTGCTGGCCGTCAGGTAGGCGGTGATGCTGCAAACGTCCCAGAGAAGGGGGGATTCATATCTCCCATATAAGAACACATTCAACATCCGGTCGGGGCGGCCCAGATCGAGAAGAATATTGGCCGCCCCGAAGAAAAGGACCATCACCGTAATCACCTCGGCCGAGCGGGTAATCGGCCTGCGCCACTCGGCATTGGCAATTCTTAATATGGCTGAGATCAAAGTCCCCGCATGAGAAATGCCTATGAAAAAGACAAAATTGGTGATGTAAAATCCCCAGAAGACCGGGTTGCCCAACCCAGTGACCTGAAGACCCCGAAAGACCTGTTGACTCCAGGCAAAAAGCGCCCAGAGGGAGACGGAAACCAGAATTCCCACAAACAACAGAAATCCTTTTCCAGGAGGATTGAGAATGGGCGCGATCAGAGCGGACTCCGTCTTCGAGATCGGGACAGGCTCGGTAACCCCTGCCTTTTTTTCTTTGACGGCCACGGTATAAAAAAGGAATGTGAGAACGGCTGAAAAGAGGATAAAGAGGGGGCCCACAAGGCACCCGATGACTGCTCCGGCCATCCAGTTGTCTCCTAAATCACGAAGTTTTTGAATGCGCCACAGAAACCAGCCGTTGACCGCAAGAGTAAAAGCGTAGAAGGCCAGGAGACCGCAGACTTGAACATAAAACGCCCAACCCTTTCTTTTCATGGTCACACCCCCTCCCTTAGATAGGTGACCTTGGGCTCGGTGCCCAATTCCTCCAAAAGGTGAAACGCGCGAGGGTCTTTGCAGAGCCTTGAGACGTCACTTTCGGAATCGTTCAGATCGCCGAACACAATCGCCTTGGCAGGGCAAACCTCCGCGCATGCCGGCTGGTAATCCCCCTCCTGTAGGTTCCGCCCCTGCGCCACAGCTTCTTCCTTGGCGCGTTGAAGGCGGTGATGGCAGAAAAGGCATTTTTCAACGACCCCATTCGGCCTTACCGAAACGCTGGGATTGAACGAAGATCGCATTTCATCGGGCCAGAGTGGCTTCTTCCAGTTGAAGAATTTGCAGGTGTAGGGACAGGCATTCAAGCAATACCGGCATCCGATGCATCGCGAGTACACCTGACCCACAATACCCTCCTCGTTTTTGAAGGTGGCATAGACGGGACAGACCTTGATACAGGGAGGATTTTCACACTGCTGGCAAGGCATGGGGATCAAGTTCTGACGCACATGCGAACCCTCCACCTCCGTTTTGGGAAGAATCTTCAACCAACGGATGACCCTGCCCATCGCAGCTTCCTCAGGGCTCCCCAGCATCTGGTTGTTCTCGACCGAGCAGGCCACCACGCAAGCACCGCACCCCGTGCATTTGTCGAGATCCACAACCATTCCCCAGCGGTGCTGCCCCTTTCTGCGACTCTCTTCCATGGCGTTATGCTTTCATGAGACGACACCTGCCGCCGCGAAATTGCGGATCGACCCCGTCTCCCTCGGCGATCTCCAAGGGGTTGGCTCCCAATCCCTTGGCCCATCTCCCATAAGCCGTGTGCCCCAACCCCACCGGAACACTCACCACATCCGGCATGGTCCAGGGTACGAGGCGCGCCTTGACCTGAATTTTTCCTCTCCTGGACTCCACCCATACCCTGTCTCCATCGACGATGCCGTATTTTCGGGCGGTGTCAGGATGAATTTCCGCCCATGTTCCCCACGTTTCCTGAGCCTGCGGTCCCGCGACGCTTTGGAGATAGGGAAGATGGGCTCCCTCTCCGCGGAAAAAAGCAAGGGGGGTGAAGAGATATAGGAAAAGCGGAAATTCCGCGTCCCCTTTCAGCTCCGGCACCCGATGTTTAAGAGCATCCACCAAGGGGCTGAATCTAAATCGTTCCAACATCTTCCCGCTCTTCGGGATCTCCATCCACCGGACTTCCCCCTCCGGTTCCAGAAGACTCTCACCCTTGAGCTCTTTCGCCCTGATCTTATGATAGGATTGGAATTCACCCAGGGCCGGAGCCGCTCCTTCAACAACTCGTTTTAATAGAAGGAAAATTTCTCCAGGATCCTTCGTGTCGTAGAGAGGCTCCACGGCCCGTGGGCTGGCATTTAAAACGGATTTTCCATCTATTGTGGAATGCTGGGACAGGTGGAGCTGCTCTAAAGGCGTATGGCAAGGAAGTACAATGTCCGAAATCTCGGCTGTCTCGGTCATGTGGGGCGAAACAGTGACGATGAACGGCACATTTTCCAGTACGGACTTCCACTGGCCCGACCCAAAAAAAACGGGATTTACACGATCCACAATCATCACTTGAGGCGCCGCTTTCCTGAACCGCTCCGCGCTCTCCTCCCGTTTCTCCAAGCCGCCCACCGTCCAAACCGTTTCTTCGCTTCCCATGCTGCCCAGAATCATATTCAGGGCGGAAACCGCCATTCGGTTGAAAATAAAATCAGACCCCATAATGGCTGCGGCCGGTTTCAAATGAATAAATTTCAGAAGGAGAAGCTTGATCTCTTTCTCCGGAATTTGAGTCCATCGGGACACCCGTTCCAGAGACAACATTTCCACAGCTCTTTTAAATTCCTCGAACCCATCCGTATGGCCTTGGATATAAGCCTTGCCGTAACTTCCGTTCACAATGAGCTCCCGCGCCAGCCACAAAGCCAGTACTCCTTCCGTCCCGGGCCGGATGGGCATCCACTCATCCGCCTTGGCGGCCGTCACGGAAAACCGCGGCTCGATCTGAACGACGTGGGTTCGTTGCCTGCCGGGCCACCGCCGAAGTTTGGCAAAAGCCCTCTGAGCCTCCACGGGTGAAGGATGAGTCTGGAGCCAATCGAATCCAAAAGAAACAAGAAGTCGGATCCGGTCCAAATCCCAAAATGTCCGCGGGCTAGACTCCAAGGTCACAAAATTCCCCTCACCCACTGAACCGGCCAGCCCCTTTAAAGCTTCCTGATGCACGTCCTTGGGTTCTCCGGGAGTCAGGAGCGCCAAAGGCCGTTTCACTTTTTCTAGATTTGCCTTGGATATCCTTCCCGCGATCCGGCGCACAGCTTCCTCCCAAGAGATCGCAGTCCACCTCCCCGCGCCCCGAGGACCTTCGCGCACCAGCGGGCCACGAAGACGGTCCGGATGGTACAACTCCTGAAGGACGGCGGCTCCTTTAGGACAAAGGCTTCCTTGATTGATAGGATGATCCTGAGTCCCTGAAATTCCCACCGCGCGGCCATCCATCTTGCGTACGCGGATGCCGCAGCCGGCCGGACACATGCCGCATATCCCCTGAACGAATGTCTCCTTGCCTGGTTGAGGCAATGGTGTCTCTCTGGGCTTAAGGACAGTTTCCCTGGCCCAGGAAGGCAGCACAGAGCCCGCTCCCAATAGGCCGGCCAACTTCAGAAAGGCTCGTCTCGATATCTCCATATTACAGGTGGCACGCAAGACAATCGTTTGTGACTTTCCTTCTCCTATGACAATCCATACAACGCTCCATCTTGATGGGAATCACCTGACGGGTGACGGGAACCTCCCTTTTGGACATATCCCCGTGGCATACGGCGCAATCGAGCTTGGCGATACCCACATGGCGCCTATGGGAAAAGTAGACGTGCTGCGGAACACGGTAAATCTGGTTCCAAGGTATCTCTCTATTTTCCAGGATGTAGGCCTGGACGACTTTTAATTTGGGATTGTCCGTATCCTGGTTGTGGCAGGAAGCGCAGGTTTCCAAGGGCGGGAGAGTCGCATGAACACCTCCCTCCGCAATACCGGCATGACAATTGGCGCACTCCAGGCCCAGTTCGATGTGTTTTTTATGGTTATACGGGACGGGCTGCTTCTTGGAGTCTGACTGGTGCCAGGCCAAAAGGAACCAGACTGAACCAAGCAAAACAAGGGATAAAACGGCTGCCGCAAGATCTTTCATCTCCTCCCCGTAGGGTCAGATTTACTTCTGCGGGGTTTTGGGCGGCGCACCCGCAAATTCCTTTGCCAAGGCTGTGACGCCGGACATCGCTCCCAAACCCATGGTCTCCACGGCGCTGGAGGGAACGATCACGATGGTGGAATTTTGCCGCATTCCTTCCAGTAGAATATTCATCGCACGCAAATGCAGAGCAATGGGACTATTCACGTAGGCCTTAGAAGATTCTTCGAACACCTGTGAAACCTGCCGTTCTGAATCTGCCAGGATCACCCTTGCCTGACGCTCCCTCTCCGCCTGCGCCTGCATGGACATGGCATTCTGAAGGCCGGCCGGTATTTTCACGTCGCGGATCTCCACAGAAATGGCTTTAATGCCCCAGGCTTCCGTCCGTTGATCAATCATAGCGCAAAGATCCTTATCGATCTTCTCCCGGCCTCTGAGCATTTCCGAGAGATCGGTTCTTCCGATCACATCCCGCAGAGCGGTTTGACTGGACCATGTAATAGCCTGCCGGTAATCCTCCACTTCCACAGCTGCCTTCTTCGAATCCACGACCCGCCAGAAGAGAACCGCATCCACATCCACAGGCACGCTGTCTTTGGTGAGGGTCTGCTCCGCAGTGAAGGGAGTCGTTATCGTACGCAGATCTATCCAATAAGGGATGGTGTCCACGAAAGGAATGACGCCAAAAACTCCTGGACCCTTCAAATCAAGATATTTTCCAAGCCGAAGAATCACCGCTTTTTGCCATTGGCGTGCAACGCGGATGGCCAGAACGAATAAGACAGCCAAGGCTGAGACTGCAACTCCAAGGGCTGGATTCTCAAGCTTGACGCCCAAGAAGCCTCCTGCGGTCATCATCACGACAAACACCACCGCTGTCACAGGATGAATTCCCATCATTTTCTTGCCTCCTTTTTAAATCAACCAATATATCGCTTCAATTATCTTTACTAAGGGCAACGAATCTGCCAGGGAAATACTAAGAAGTAATTCGGTGGGCTTATTTTTTCACGGCTAGAGACAATATATAGGCCGTCAACGCGTGAATCTCATCGTCCCGAAGCTCCAGTTTGGGCATTGTGGAACCCGGGCTTACCATTTGAGGATCTCGGAAATGTTTAGTAAGCCACTCCTCCGCTTTCTCGCCGGCCACCTTATCCAAAGCGGGTCCAACCGCACCCCCCTTTCCATTGATCTTATGACAATAGCCACAATTTAAGTTGCGGTACAATCTCCGACCCGTAAAAACTACCGGGTTCTTTTCAGCGACAGAAGTCAAGGGCGAACCAGTGTATTTCTGAGCGGTGATGTAGCGGGCGATATCCTCTATCTGCGTGTCGGTCAACTGGCCTTTATACCCCGGCATCGTAGAGGACGAGTTGAGTTGGGAAGGATCCAGAATATATTTTTTGATGTAGGCTTTGTCGCGGGCCGAACCGATGAGGGAAAGATCAGGCCCCACATCCCCACCTTCCCCACCTATACGGTGACAAGCCGTACAGTTAGCCGCAAAAAGCTTAGGTGCCTCGCCGGTGAAGGGTCCTCCCGCCAAAGACTTCATGTAGGCCGCCAGGGCTTGAATCTCATCTTCCAAAAGATTAAGTTTAGGCATATCCGACCCCGGGCGGGGGTCTCTAAGATGGCCGATGAGCCACTCCTCCGTTTCCTCACCCACAACCTTATCGAGTTCAGGGCCGATGGAGCCGCCCTTTCCCGCAATCTTGTGACAGTAAGCGCAATTCAAACTCCTATACAGCCTGTGCCCCGCCAGGACCAGAGGGTCCTTCTCAATGACAGGATTGGTGAGAGGGCTCTTGTAGCCCGCCCAGGTGAGATAGGTGATGCCGGCCAGAGCCAAAACTCCCAAACCGGTCCAGAGAGGCCGGTCCAAAGGATGGCGCCTGGAATCTTTATCCAAAAAGGGCAAAAGAAGCAGAAAAGAGACGGCCAACCCCGGAAGTAGGATGGCCGCGACGGCTTCCAGATGGCCGGGAAAGAACTTGAGCGCCTGAAAAAGAAACAAAAAGTACCACTCCGGACGGGGATTATAGGTCGTATCCGTGGGATCGGCCAATTCCTCAAGTTTCACCCCAAACTTGTATGCCAGGAATGAAAGAGCGCACAGGATAAGAAAAGTAACCAACGTGTCCTTGAAGACCGCATAGGGGAAAAATGGTTTGCCCTCCTCCTTCAAACGAATGTAGCGCTTCTTATATTCCTCGTACCAATTTTGCATTTCTAACGCTTTTTTTGAGGAACCTCTGAAATCCCATGCCATACCACAAGAAAAAGATGCGCTCCTATCAAAAGACCGATCACCATTGGCAAAACTAAAACGTGCAGCGCATAAAACCGGGTCAGAGTAGCCGCTCCCATATCCTCCCCACCTATAAGGATCTTGGAAATATAAGCCCCCAAAATCGGTGTTTGGCCCGCGATGTTGGCCCCCACCATGGTGGCCCAGTAAGCCTTCTGATCCCAAGGCAATAGATACCCTGTAAAACTAAATCCCATCACCAATAAAAATAAAAAGACCCCGACGATCCATGTGGCTTCACGTGGATACTTATACGCCCCCATAAAGTACACCCTCAGCATATGCAGGGATACCAATACCACCATGAACGTGGCTCCCCAGTGATGCAATCCGCGAATCAGCCACCCCAATAGAACTTGCTCGCTGATGAACCGCACGGAATCATAGGCATGATCCGGGGAAGGAACATAGTTCATGGCCAAGAGCGCTCCCGTCACCGCCTGAACCATAAATACGAAAAGGGACGCGCTCCCCAATGTATAAAACCAGGCAACAGGACCCTTGGCTTCGGGAATGTGCCGGGCAAAGAGAGCCTGCCACACCTTCTGGAATCCGGTCCTCTCATCCAGCCAAGCAAGAATGTTCTTCATGCTTTCTCCTGATGCACGGGCTGAGGTAAAATCAAAAGCTGCCCTCCCACCACTTTTACCAGAAAGCGGTCCAAAGGCCTGGGTGGCGGGCCACTCACCACCTTCCCATCCACATCGAAGACGGCGGTATGACAGGGACAAAGAAACTGCTTCTTCTGTTCATCCCAGCGGTAAGGGCAGCCTAGGTGGGTGCAACGAGGATCGAAGACGATAAAATCCTTCCCGTTAGAGGTGAGAATCCAGGCCGAGGACCTGCGCTCCGTTGTCACCCAGGCATCCCGTTTGCGCTCCACAAACTCCACTTTTATGGGAAGCCCCGGCTTAAAATTGTCGGCCCGCCCGATATCCAACCAGCCTTCCTCCTTTTTCTTGAAAGCCGGAGATATGAAATAACCCAGGCCGGCACCCCCCAGAATGGCGCCGATGAGGCCGCCCAGTCCGAATATGGCCCACTGCAGAAAAGAACGCCTGGAAATCGTGCTGTCAGGGCTGGGGTGTTCCATGCTTTTGCAGTTCCTTAATTTGAAGCTCGTTGAGGATATCGACAGAACGCCGGGTGACTTCTTGAGCCGCCTTCAGCACCTCCATCATTTTGAATGTGTGCCAATCCTCCAGGGTGTGCCGGTACATTCCCATGATTTTCTGATAATCCTGTCCCTGCCGTGAAATATCCGCTTTCTGTCCATGACTTTCCTGAAGAGTTTTTTCCAATCTCTTGAAAGTCTCTCCGGCATTGTTGAGCGCCATGAGCGTGGCGTAAGCCTGGGTGGGACGCCTATGGCAGACCGTACAGGTCATCTCCAATTCTCTAGGGGCCAGGACATGATTGGCCATGGAGCCGTGACAGGTGACACAGTTGGGACCCCTTCCCGAACTCTGCAGATCCCTATAATGAGCGCTTCTCTTAAACGCCTTAAACTCCGCCTGATGGCAAGTCCCACAGGTTGCAGGAATACGCGTGTAGTATACGAGACTCTTGGAATTTGTCGAAGGCATCATGCCTTTATGCGCCGCTCTCTTTTCTCCTTCGGAAGGATTCCCTCCGTGGCAGGTCTCACACCGAATCCCCGCCCTGGCATGGACTGATTTCTCCCAATCTGAAAAGTTGTGTTCAAGATAGGAAACCCCTCCCACGCCTCTGTGACAAGCGACGCAAGAATTTTCCTGCTGAGTCTCGCCCCTCAGGAGAGAACATGATAGCACTAAAAATAAAATACCGGCAACAGGATTAAAAAAATTCATTTTAAAACCTCCTGCCACCCTAAGGATGGCATCCCGCACAAACAGATTGCACCTGCTTACGAAGAGGCACTTTCTTGTGCGCTCCTATCTCGTGGCATTTCACGCACCCCATCATCTCCATATGAGCCCTGTGCGGCATCGTCTTTCCGGACATTGGACCCAGCTCCGGACTGGAAGTCTCCACAGTTTCGGGAGGGACCTGAACGCCAATTTTAGAATGGCACAGGGTGGCGCAAAAACCTCCCGACAAAAGGGGCAGAGAGGAGAGGTCTTGAGTCTGTGCTTGAATCCTCTCTCCTATCTCCGAAAGAATTTCATCCTCCCGGCGCAAAGCCAGAGAAGCCAGATAGATATTGTGCTCCCCCCGGGAAGCGTGGACGAAGTGATGCCAGTGCTCCGCCCGGGCCGCCTTCTTTTCGATCTCCCGGCGCTCCTGTCCCGCCAAATGGGACGCCGCTATCGCGGAGCGGATCTGATCGAGTTTTCGTTCCAGCTGAGCCAAACCTTCTTCCAGCTCCGATTTTGTCTCCTGCCAGATTCCTTCAAATTTTGAACCGTGGCACTTGACACAGGCCTGGGTGGAGGCTCTGTACGTTTTGCCTCGAAACTCTTCCTCCTGAACATCCTTTTTCTCGCTGTAGTGACACCCCACGCAATCCACTTGGGCCAGATACATGGGACTGGGCATCTCCGGAAGCCCCAGCGCAGAAACTTTGCCCGAATACATCTCCAACTGGCCCGTGTGCTTGTTCTGATGGCAGTAGGAACAATCAAATGTAAGAGTAGGAGACCGGCCCGACACCCCAACAGTAGAGAGCGCAAGAAGAGGCTCTCCCAATCGGACAATGCGAGAATCATCCTGTGATTCAAAACCATGGCGGATCTCTTGATGGCAGCGGAAACAGGCCACGTGATGCTTGGTCACGTGATTCTCATGCAAAAATGGAATATCTCCATACCGCTTAAGTTTTTCCGGCTGATTGTGGCAGGTGAAGCACCGGTCCTCGGGAGCCTTCCCTTCCCCACGAACCACATCCAGATGGCAGTTTTGACACGCCAGCCCCTGCTTGACCACAAAATCTTTGTGATTGTAAGTCATGTTGGCAATCTGAAATGATTTTTGAGGAATGTCATGACATCCCAGACAGCCTCCAATGGGCCGGAGTTCTCTGCCGGCTCCCTTTCCCTTAAAATGGCACAGGTAGCAGGTGTCGTAAGCC
>JACQJN010000216.1 GCA_016205085.1 Elusimicrobiota bacterium
ACCCGCTTCGCGGGTACCCCCGCTCAGTCGCAGGACCCCTCTGCTCTATCTCAGTTGGGAACCATGGCCCATGTGGATATTGCCCCGATCCAGAAACAAATCTCTAAACTACAAGAGGAAGTTTGCTTTGACTATAATCCTTATCAGCTTTTCCAGATTACCGTCAGCACATTATCGGGAGGGCAAGAACATATCCTCCATGTACGTGACGATCAATTCGGACAACTCTATATGCTGTCGGGAACTCTCGAAAAAGGAACAGGGGAGAAGGGTGTTTTCTCCTCCCAGGTGCTCAATTGGCTGGATGGATTTGTGTGGTATTTTCAAAAGGCCGAAGGGGACAAAATTTATTTTGTCCGAAAAAACACCAAATTTATAACAGATCCAGGAACCCCTACTCAAAAGACTGTGGAGCACTCTTTTGGGGATTCCGTGCTAGCAACCCTCTCTGTTGTTTCCAAGGACACCACTACTCATACGACTATGATAAAGCTGGCAGATATTCCATTTCACGATCTCTTGGAAATAGGCAATTATTTAAAAGAGGGCTACCCTGCTGCTTTCCTCAAGGAAAGTTCCTTAGAAGGCGTGAAGGCCTATCCTCAAAATGTGGAAATTCGTGCTAATCTTTTGTATGGAAATGGTAGCGACTCCAACGCTTCCTCTACTCTTGCAGATGCTCGTGGCTTTTCCCTTATTCTGCGCTACAGTATTTCTGCTCTGCCGGATTCCACAGGTTTTAAACCCAGGCCGGCCGATCAGAGAATAGGATACTTTACCGTAAGCCAGCAGGATTGGTCCAAGAAGAGCGAGAACAAGCCTTCTCCTCACGTGAGCTGGATTGCGCGATGGAACCTCCAAAAAGTCGATCCCGTGGCTCCAGTTTCTGAGGTGAAAAATCCGATTGTGTTCTGGCTGGAGGAGACGATTCCTCTTGAATACCGTGACGCCCTGCGGGCCGGCATATTAGCCTGGAATGCCGCTTTTGAGGCCATTGGGTTTAGGAACGTCATTGTGGTCAAGGAACAGGACAAGGATCTTGCTCCTGAACAGAAGGCCAGTTTTGATCCGGCAGATGTGAGCTACAATATGGTGCGATGGGTTTTGGGCAACGCTATCCCGTTTGGAGCGGTAGGTCCTCCTCGAGTAAATCCCGCGACGGGACAGATTTACAATGCTACTGTGAGCATCAATGCCTGGGTCACTCGCTTGGTTTCGGTTGCACTGGAGCTCAATTCTAAGGAGGGATCACCATCCAGCTCTTCCGACCCCAAAAAAGGTGCCTGGTGCGATTATGCTCAAAAATCGTTCGAGCAGGCAGCCTGGACACTCTCTCTTCTTGAAACGCGAAACCAGATTACACCTCAAGAAAAACAAAAATTCATTAATGATTATTTAACCCATATCATGAGTCATGAAATTGGTCATAACTTGGGTCTCACGCATAATTTTAAAGCCAGTACGTTGTACCCTCTAAGTCAACTAAACACTCCCCAAAATGAAGGAGTTCTTGCGGCGTCCGTCATGGATTATCTTCCGGTAAATATTGCTCCTGAGGGGGCTCCTCAAGGGCCCTATTTCCAAACAAAGCTGGGGCCGTATGATTTTTGGGCTATTGAGTACGGTTACAAAAACCTGGGGGCGGCCACTTCTGAAGAGGAATCTCTTGAACTGAATCAAGTCGCTTCCCAAGCGGGCAAACCGGGGCTGGTCTATGGCGAAGATTTGGACGACGTGATGCATATGGATCCGGATGCCAGCTGGTTTGATTTGGGACAGGATCCTGTGGCCTACAGCCGCTCGCGAGTGGAACTTGTGCGGGAGCTTTGGAAAAACCTTGAGACAAAGGTTCCCCAACCTGAGGAGGGATATGGAGCAATGCGGAGAAGTTTTCAGTTGGGGATGCGGCAGTACCAACGAGCTGTGGATACTGCTTTAAAGGTGATAGGAGGAATCTACGTCAGCCGCAGCCTTCCTGGAGATCCTGCAGGCAAACCGCCTTACGAACCGGTCCCAGCTCAAAAACAGAAGGAAGCCCTGGAGTTTTTGGAGCGGTATTTATTTAGCCAGGATGCCTTTAAGTTTTCTCCAAAACTGCTGCAGAAACTGGGCCAAGACAGGTCCGGCTTGTCTGAGGAATTCCCCCCTATTGCCTATGGGCCCTATTCTGTGGATAAATATGCTAATGCAATGAGAGAGCAAGCTCTTGCCTATCTGTACCAATTGGTTGCAGACCGTCTTACTCAGAGTAAGAACCTGGCTTCGACCCCTTCCCAGGTTTTGAGCGTCGGTGAACTATTTTCCCGGATGCGAAAGTCTATCTGGAGTGAAATCAGCGGCAGGGTGCGTCCTGGAAATGTTTTAACCATTGATTCTACGAGGATGGATCTTCAATCTTTGCACCTGAATCGTCTGGAAGAAAATTTGAATGACTCTTCGGCGGCTCAGCCTGCCGCCTTGGCTCGAGAAAGCCTTCTTCATATCCTCCAGGATACACGCCAGGAGCTAAAACTAGGAAATTTGGATTCTACTACGCGAGTTTATCTTAAGTCCGTTCAGGCCAGAATTCAGAAGATACTGAAAGGGGAGCAAAGCGGTGGTGGAACAATTAAACTTCAATTATCCAGATAGTTAATCCTTATTTATTAGAACGACCTTCCCAAAGTGTTTTCGACCGGCAAGATGTTCGTGGGCCTGTTTTGCTTCTTTTAAGGGAAAGGTTTTATCCACGACGGGTTTGAATTTTCCTTGAGCTAAAAGTCCACAAATATTTTTCAGCTCAGTCAAAGTTCCCACTCGAGCTCCCAAAATTTTCAACTCTCGGCTGAACACATACCGAAGATCCAGTTCTACGTTGGGGCCGGTGGTAGCTCCGCAGGTTACCAGGATTCCCCCCTTCTTCAAGGTGCGTAAGCTTTTGTCGAATGTCGCCGGGCCGATGTGTTCAAAGACGATATCCACCCCTTGTCCCTCCGTCATTCGGATTACTTTTTTCAGCAAATCCTCAGGAGGCGATAGGATGAGGTGATCCGCGCCCATTTTTTGGGCCTGTTCTAGTTTGGATTCCGATGTGGTTGTGGCGATGACCTGGGCTCCCATTAATTTTGCAACTTGCAGGGCCGCAATGCCTACCCCGCTTCCAATTCCAAGCACCAGGACCGTCTGCCCCGGTTTTAGATTTCCCAAGGTGATCAGCATGTGCCAAGCGGTGAGAAATGTGAGAGGAAAGCTGGCGGCTTCTTCAAAAGTAAGGTCCTTGGGAGAGGGAAGAATGTTCCGGAACGGTACTTTCACATACTCCGCATATCCACCGTGGCCTCCGTCCGCCCCGATGATGCCATAGTGGAGACAAAGGTTGTCCTGGCCCTTTAAGCAGTAATCGCATCGAAAACAGGAGTTGCCTGGAGAAACGATGACTTTTTCTCCCGTTTTTAATGCATCCACATCAGATCCCGTGGAGGCTATTTCTCCGGAGATGTCACAGCCTAGGATGTGAGGCAGGCTAATTTTATAGGCGGGAATTCCTTGGCGAACCCACAGATCCAGATGGTTGAGGGCGCAGGCCCTAACACGAACCACCACCTCGCCGGGGCCTGGTACCGGGTCCCAGAATTCAGCATGTTCTAAATTTTCAGGACCCCCGAAGTTTTTAAGTAAAACAGCCTTCATCCCACTCCTCGCATTGCTTTATACGGTGCTCGTTTCAGTTGTGTTCTGACAATGGATGCAGTAGCGGGCATAAGGGATGACTTGAACTCTTTTTTTTGCGATAGGTTTCTGACAAGATTCACAGATGCCGTAGGTTCCTTTTTCCATTTTTCGCAACGCGGCTTCTATATTATCCAGCATGGTTCGCTCATTGTCCGAAAGTTCAAACATCATTTCCTTTTCCAGGCTTTGGCTGGCTTGATCCGCCTCATCCCCCACATCCTGGCTTACGGATTTGACGTCCTGCGTGCTTTTGACAATTTTCATCAGGTCTTCTTTTACCTTCAGGAGCTGTTTTTTCAGGGGACCGTAGTCTCTTCGGGAGATACCTTTTACCATTTTCACGGCAGCCTTTTTTCGTTTCATCTTTGGTTTCGGCATGGGTTCCTCTTCAGGGAGTTGTCTTTCATCTTATGCGAAATAATAAAAATGCTTCTGCTTCGTAAAGATTTTTTTTTGCTTTTTTAGATGCTCGCGATAAATCTTGGGTATTCGGAAGAGGCCTTCCCATGTTTGGCCATCCATAAACTTTAAAGATCCACTGAGATGGGTTCGGATCTTTCGATCCAGCATGGGCTGCGTCATTTTCATTGGATCGAGATTGGGGTTTTTGGAGCAGAGTAAAAATGCCCAGGGCACGTCATAGGATGGGATGTAAGCGTAGTAGGGACGAACCACGGGAAAGACTTTGCGTAAGGTGGCGAATAAAACAGCATGGAGATTAATTTGAAGTAGATTGGCGGAACCGGCCTGCATGGCGAAGATGCCATTTTTGTTTAAGCGCTTCGACAGAAGGCGATAGAACTCAACCGTGTAAAGCAGGTTGGCGGGACTTCCTCGGTTGGGAGAAGGTAAATCGGAGAAGATAAGGTCGAATGTTAGGTGAGTTTCTTCAATATATTTTCTGGCGTCTTGAATCAAAAGTCTCAAGTTTGGATGTTCAAAGGAGCCACGGTGCCATTCCTTAAAATATCTTTTGCAGAAATTTACAACTTCGGCATCAATATCCACCATTACCACCCTTTCGATGGATTTGGCTTTTAAGATTTCGCGGGAGGTGCCGCCTTCCCCCCCACCCATGATAAGAGCTGTTTCGGGTGACGGATGAAGCAAGAGGGCCGGTTGAACGAGGCATTCATGATAAATATATTCATCAAAGAGGGCGGACTGGGTTTCTCCATCCAATACGAGACATTTTCCGAAAGAGTGCGAATCGGCCAGTAGGACATTTTGGAAGCACGTTTTGGCGGAGGTGATGATTCGTTTAAGTTTATGAGAATGATACTCGTAGGGAGTCAATTTCTCAGTAAACCATCTCATGCCTTCAAAACTCCTCTCTTCAGTTCCATGGCTTTCATGCGTTTGGCTTTGAATTCTCTTTTAAGCACGGGGTAAGCCTTCCAGGGGTCGATACTTCTGCCGCAGGTAAAAATATCAACGGCGGCATAATGGTATTCAGGCCAGGTATGGATGGCAAGATGAGATTCTGCAATCACCACCACGCCGGAAATTCCTTGTGGATTGAAAGAATGGAAAACCACATCCACAATTTTGGCATGTATCGCCTTGGCTGCATGGGTCATGGTATTCTCTACCCGTTGGACATCACCGACCGCTTTGGGGTCGCATTCATATAATTCGATAATGAGGTGGCGTCCCAAACTTCCAGGGTCGGAATCTCCATTTTGGCTCAAAGAGCCGTTGCGTTTGGAGTGTTGGGAATAGTTCGAGATGGATGATCGAGAGGAGAGGGACAATCGGGATTCCATGGTGTTCCGGAGGGAACAATTCTAGAGATTTTCTACTGCAGAGTCAAACTTGAGATTGGAATATGTGTTTGGGGAGGCGGAGAGAGAGATGTTCCAGGCCGAATAGGAGTCCGGTGAATAGGAGATCTCCTAGAAGGGTGTTGCGGTAGAAAGGGATGGCAGCGGTATAACAGGCGATCAGGCCAGAAAAATCTTTGGTGTAGAGTCCTCCCGCAAGCCAGGTTCCAAAATTAGTCACCGTGAAGAAAAGGAGCGAGCTGGCCAGGCAAGCGAAGAGAATCGTTCCCGGTTTCCTATGTTTCGAAAGCCACACTCCTATCC
>JACQJN010000217.1 GCA_016205085.1 Elusimicrobiota bacterium
CCCCCCATCCAAACCACGGTCGCCATCACATGCAGCCAATGAATCAGCGAGTCTAAAATGATCATCCCATTTCACCAGGAAGAGGCAAAAGAGCCGTGCGTAAAATATTATAGGCAAAAATCAAAATGCCAAAAAACTGAAGAACTCCGGAAACAGCCAGAGGAACGACCCATCCCCCTTCCTGAAGCCGGTTCAGCCAAAAAAAGAAGGCCAGACCGACCAGGGCCACATTCGCCACCCAAAAATGTACCCAAGCCAACCGAATGGAATAAAGCCTCCTGACCAGAACGGCGGGAAACATGCGGTAGGCCACTCCGAACATGGTCATGGAAACCCAACCCAGGAGCATCACGTGTGTGTGGGTCGGAATCAAATAGTAGTCCCACCCCTTCCAACCTCCCCCCATCCAGCTGAACATCATCAGGACTCCCAAGATCCCACCCAACACCAGATAGGCCACCGCTACCAAAACAAAGTATTTGGTGGGATCTTTCACCATGGTCTCAGAATTTGACCTCTAGGTGGGTAAAAACAATGCTTTGATTTTTTCTTGTGGCGATCTCTGTTTCCTGTTTCAATAACTGGTGGTCTACGCTGATCCGAATCCCTTCCGCCAATTGGTAGCCGATCCCGTAAATGAATCTCTGATGGGCATCTCCCACGATATCCAGCCTAGGATTGAAAAGATCCCAACGCGCAAAGATCCAGGCCGGGTAATGAGGACAATTTAAAACCCCAAAAAATGAAAAACCTTCGCTGCTCACCGTCCCCGTACCAGTACTCAAAGAAAAACCATCCCTGGAACGGTAATAGGCTCCCCAAAGATTGAATCCCTTGGATTCGTAAGAAAGCCCATAAATATTCCTGTCTCGCGGCCAACTTCCCACCTTGAATCCCTTATGAATAAGGGTGTTGGCCTTGAAACCATTGAGGGCTCCTTCCTTAAAGGGAGAGACAGCCAACCTCAACGCATAATCCTTAAACTTATTGACCTCATTTCCTGCCGTGGTTCGACCTCCCGTTCCCTCCCCGTTGCTCACCTCAGCTTCATAATCTACATGCGGGATTCTGCCTGAAAGAAGAACACCGCGATCCGACGCATTTAAAAGTCCTTCCTCATCTTCCAAAATCTTGGCTACAAACCGATGCTTCCAGATTCCCTCCTCGTATCCGCGCCACAGCGTAGGCACCAGACCAAACCTTAAGCTGGCCCCGGAATAAATTTCATTCCAACGAACCCACGCCTGCTTTAAATAGGCTTGATTGGCCGTATTGTCGCGGCTCAAGATATTCATTTCCAGTTGCAGGAAAGAATCGAAGCGTTCATCGAACTTAGCCGACCCGTTCAGATAAATTCTTCCCACATCAAAGGCATTGAAGTTATTTGCCTGAGTCCCGTTCGCCAGGAATTTAGAAGTCACATATTCGTAATCCGCGAATATCAACCCTCCCATCTTCAACTCCGTTCCAAACCCATATTGCGTGACACCCAAGAAAAACAATACTCCTACCAATATTCTGTATATCTTAGACATAATCATTCCTCCCAAAACACAATATTACTATTTACTTTACTGTCCTGTATATTTCCGGGGCCTCCTTCCCCGTCACCTGCAACTGCCCCACCGCTCCCTTTTCAATCCGGAATATGGCGTGGTCCACAAGGGTATAGGCCCCCGGAACCTCCAGCTTAAACTCCACCATCGCCGCCCCTCCGGCGGGAACCAAAGTCGTCTGAATATTGGCATCCCCAGGCTCCGCCATACCCCCCTCGCGGTACACCCTGTCGAATATCTCCCCTATCACATGGAAGGAAGAAATCTTATTGGGCCCGCCGTTGCCAAAATATATCCGCACCTTTTCTCCCACCTTGGCCTTCAAAGCCCCCTCCTCCATCAGTGCTCCGTGTTTGCCGTTAAAGACAATATAGGTAGGCTCCTCTTCCAATGCCTTTTCGCGGTCATAGGTGACCAGCCCTTCTTTACCGAACTCCTCCTTTGTATAGAACTCTCCCTGCATGACATAAAACTCCCTGTCCGCCTTGGGCAATCCATCCGGAGGCTCCACCAAAATCAATCCATACATCCCGTTGGCAATGTGGTCCGTCACGGGAGGAGCGGCGCAATGGTACACATATAGGCCGGAGTTCAGCATCTTAAACCGGGCCTTCACAGTTTCCCCAGGTTTGGCCAGAGTCACGGCAGCGCCGCCCCCGGGTCCTGTCACCGCATGCAAATCGATGTTGTGGGACATGATGCTGGTTTTAGGATTAGCCAAGCTGAGCTCCAAAGTATCCCCCTGCCGGACCCGGATGAACGGCCCTGGCACGTGTCCATTGAATGTCCAAAATGTGTACTTGGTAGGCTCCGACAGTCCCTCCATCAAAATTCCATCCACCTCCGGAGTTTCCAGATGAACCTTCACCACGGCCGGTTTCTTTCGAGCAATCGGCGGTGGAACCTGCGGCGCAAAAGTGAGTCTTGCAACCTCTGTCTCCTCTGCCACAACCCTAGGAACGCCCCACGTGCCCAACCATCCAAGCACCGCAACGGATATCCATACTCGTCTCATTGAATTTTCTCCTTTAGTTCCTTATAGCGTTGGGGATATTCTCTCCGGAAACGCTCTAATAAGTTTTCTCGATGCTGAGCCCAAGCCAGCGCATTGGGACCCGTTTTACGAACAACCGAATCATACACCAAAAACTCCCACAACTCCTTGGCCTGTTTTCTACTCAGAACAGGACATGCCCCGCAGCAGGGGGGTCTACGGTGTATCCTTTCCACCTCCTTCTTCCAGGAGCTACTGGAAGTTTCCGGAGAATTTACGGTACGAGCCGTTTCCCCCAAGAAGTTAAACACCGGAAGAAATATCTCCCGATAAGTGTTTTGATACTTCAAAGGATAATTTGAAACGTCAATCGCAGCCGGCCCCATATCCTCCGGAAAAAGGACCTTTATGGAGAGAATCAAGCATACGACTGATTTCCATATGCGTTTATCCGAATTTAGCATATGCCTTACGATCTCCACCTCATAATGCCTAGCGAAATTTCATAAAGGAATATCGTCGGAACAGCCAAAAGGACCTGGGAAAATATATCCGGCCCCGGGGTCAAGACCGCCGCCACGACAAAGCTTCCCAGATAGATCATCCTTCTATAACTCCCCAGTTGAAAAGGCGTAACTATGCCCAGCCAGTTCAGAAAAAAGAGGACCAGAGGCAATTGAAACAAAAATCCAAAAGACAGCGTGAGAAACAGAACAAAGCGGATGTAGGCGCTGGCCGTCAGAAAAGGTCTTAAATCCTCAGAACCATAGGCCATCAGAAACCGCATGGCCGCGGGGACCACAACACCCAGAGCCAAAACAGCGCCCAAACTAAACAAGACATAAGAACTGGGTAAAATCCAAAACAGCGCTTTTTTTTCTCTTTCCGTCAACCCTTGAACCACGAACCTCCACGTCTCAAAAAGGACGACGGGAATGGAGATGAAAAAGCCCACCCAAAGAGCAATTTTAAGGCGGGTCAAAAAAGCCTCGGCAGGCGCTAAAAAAACAAGGCTGCCCACAGGCTGCGCCAGCCGGTGAAATATAAATTCCGAATAGTGATAGGCAAATACGGAGCAAATAAGGATGCTGACCACACAGACAAAAAGCCTTTTTCGAAGCTCCTCTAAATGCTCCACAAGGGTCAACCGCTCTTCCATTAGAATGCCGAGTAGACCAATTTAAGACCCGCTATCCATAAAACGACTCCCAGCACCCGCCTCAAGGCCAGATGAGAAAAATATCCGGCCCCCATCTGAGACCCCAGCCACCCTCCCATAAAAGCGGCGGTGACCAAAGGAATCCAATCCAATATAACGACATCTGAGACTTGACTTAAATGCCCTCCCAAAGCGACAAAAGAATTAAACAAAATAAAGCAGGCAGATGCCGCGGAAGTCTGTTTGACATCAGCCCAGCCCAGAACCAAAAGCAGAGGACTCAAAAAAACACCCCCCCCTATGCCCACCGCTCCCGAAATCCAACCGATGACGGCTCCTACGGCAAAAGCCACAACCAAGTGAGGCCTGAAGTAAATCTCACCGGAAATCTTCCGTGGAAAATCCATCCACATTCTCAATGCTGCCAGACAGAGCGCCAAGGCCAGGAAAATAGAATAGGCGGGTGATGAAATTTTAGAAATGCTTCCGACGTAAGCGGCGGGCACCGAACCCAGCAAAAAAGGCCAGATAAGACCCCATCGGAAATACCCCGCTTTTTGAAACGTCAAAAAGGCGATGCTGGAAACCAATATATTCAGGCACAGAGCGCTCGTCACCGCCGTCTCTTTGGGAAATGAAGCCAAAGCGAGAACGGCCAGATAGCCCGAGGCCCCTCCATGACCCACGGAGGAATAGAGGATGGCCACAACAAAGACAGCCGCATAAAGGAAAAAAGACTCCATCAGGCCATCTCCAGGACCGCAATCTCATCCCCAGTTTTCACAACTCCTTCCTGAATCACTCTGGCAAATATTCCCTCTTTGGGCATGACGCAGTCCCCGGCCAGATAATAGATCGCACAGCGCGTATGACACTCTTTCCCTATCTGGGTGACCTCCAACACCACATCCGATCCAACTTGGAGGCGAGCTCCGATGGGCAGGGAAACCAGGTCGATGCCCTGAGTCGTCAAATTTTCGGCGAAACTGCCTACATTGACGTTCAGGCCCTTGGCCCTCATTTTCTCTATGCTCTCCCAAGCCAATAAACTCACCTGGCGATGCCAATTCCCAGCATGGGCATCCTGTTCCATGCCAAAATTCTCCAAGAATTTGGCCTGGCCTACGTTTTTTTTGCGAATCCCTTTCTTGGGACTTATACACACCGCCAGCACGCTGGCGCCCTCTGGGTGCCCGGCGGGTACCCGGAGCTCTGCGGAGGGTACTAGCACGCTGGCGCCCTTGTTATCTGCCATCTTTTTATCCCCCCAAGGCGCACATGAAGGCTTCTCGGACTTTTCCATTTCCAGAATCCATTTGGTGGCGCTCCGGTTTCATATCCACGACCCGCCGGATGATCTCCTCAATCCCATCCTCATTCCCCCGCGAACGCAAAGCAGGCGTTAAATCCTCGCCCATTTCGGAAGCTAGGCAGGGCAAAAGCCTCCCCCTTGAGGTCAGCCTCAGCCGGTTGCACCTGGAGCAAAAATTGCAGCTCAAGGCTCCTATAAACCCAACCGTACCCAACGCCCCGGGGGATCTGAAGTAAACAGCAGGACCGAACCCTCTAGGGGAATCCTCTCTGCTCAGAGGCTCTAGTTCACCGCACCGAGCCCGGATCTCAGGCTGAGGCAGCCAATGTTCCGGACTGAAAAATCCTGTCTCGCCGATGGGCATCAGTTCAATAAACCGCACATGCACCGGCCAACGGCGAGTCCAGGAAACAAAATCCGGAATCTCTTCGGAATTAATCCCATTCATGACCACTGCGTTGATCTTGACGGGAGAAAAACCAATCTCTAAAGCCGCCCGGATGCCTTCCAGGACCTCCCCCAGATCGCCGAAGCGCGCGATGGTTCTAAAACGCTCAGGCTTCAACGTGTCCACGCTCACATTGATCCTATTCAAGCCGGCGCGGTATAAATCCAGGGCCAATTTTGACAAAAGCGTTCCATTGGTGGAAATGGAAATATCCTCAAGGCCGGGAATTTGAGCCAGCCTGCCCACCAAGCTGACAATTCCAGGGCGAACCAAAGGCTCTCCCCCTGTAATCCGAATCTTATTTATGCCCAGCCGGACGGCTACAGACACCACCCGCACAATCTCCTCATCGGTCAGGATATCTCCGGACCGAGAATCTACAAACCCATCCGCTGGCCCTCTCCGCAGAGCTCCGAGGACCTGCGGTCCCCTCAGAAAGGGGGCCCCATCCGCAGGCAAACAATAGACGCATCTGAGATTGCACCGATCCGTCACGGATAATCTCAGATAATCTATCTTTCGCCCAAAGGAATCAATGAGTGGACGCATGATCTAACCTTTGATAGTCGTCAAGAGTATCCACATCCAAGAAGGACAACCCTTCTGGATCCGCCAAGGCCACTTCCTCTTCGTTCAGAAACCGTGTCCGAACCATCCGGAAGAGTTCCGCCGATGGCACTTCTTGTCCATTTTCAGCCATCACGGCCCTGACGGAACCTAAACACCGTTTGGAATAAACCCCGCATAGGGATTGGACTTTCCCTCCCCACACCGGAATGACGGCATCAAAATCCAGTACGCTGGGAGCCTCTGGCTCTCCGACTGGCACTCGAAGCTCCGCGGAGGGTGCCAGCACAGTCTCACAGAGAAATTCCACTAACCGACTTTGCAGAAGAGGCATGTCGCAACCGCAGATGAAGTTGCAATCAGACTTAGAATGCTCCAGCCCGGAAAGGATTCCCACCAGAGGATGTCTTTTAGAGACCCTATCTCCGATCACGGGAACATCCAAATGGAGAGATTCATAATCCGAGGTTTCTCTGGCCACCACCAAACAGGAGGAAAATACCGGCTTTAAAATTTCCAGGACATGTAAAATCAAAGGCTTCCCTCGCCACGGAGCCAAGGCTTTGTTGCTCCCGAAACGCGAACTTGAGCCCCCCGCCAACACAATTCCAGTGAAGTTTGGAATCATGGTTTTATTTGAGCCATCGGAAAGCCACCCCCATTCCCTTCTCTAAAAATTTCACTCCCACAGGCGCCAGGGCCAGCGCGTTCGCTCTGCAAGCCATCCCCAGCATGGCGGAGCCCTGAGGGCGTATCACATGCACCCTAAATCCCTCCGAAGTTTCGGAAACCTGGCAGAAAATGTACTGCTGCCGAGCCTCTTCCTTCCGGTACTCATTTTCCAAATTTCCCTGCAGATGGTAACTGGGATATCGAGGAGTATGTCCCTGCATCTTTTCAAGGGCCGGTCTTACGAATTCCTCAAGACAAACCATGACGGAAATGGGATTTCCAGGGAGACCAAAAACCAATTTATTCCGTAAAAGTCCGAACAGAAGCGGTTTCCCAGGCTTTATCGCCACCCTCCAAAAAATCACTTGAAGGCCCAGTTCTTCCAAAAGTGCTTTGGTGTAATCAAAATCCCCCACCGAAACCCCCCCGCTGACCAAAAGAACATCGGAATCATTCAGCTCCTTTTGAAATGCCTCCCTCATGGATTGCCTGTCATCCTTCACGATGCCTTGATAACGAGGGAGGATACCCCATCGAGAAAGCGCCGCCGCCAAAGCGGGGCCGTTAGAGTTTCTAATTTTGCCGGGGGAAAGCGGCTCCGTAAACTCAAGCAGCTCGTCTCCGGTAGCCAATAGGGATACCGAAGGCTTTCTAATGACGGACACGTTTGCAATGCCCTGAGCCGCCAGGAGAGCCAATTCATAAGGCCGAATCCGCGTCCCTTCCCTCAGAATTAAATCCCCGCAACGCACATCCTCGCCCCTGCGGCGGATGTGTTCGCCTATTTCTGGAGTTTGCAGGATGCGGACAATGCCATCCTCTTCAGACGAGGTGGCCTCCACCATCACTACGGCATCCGCACCCAGAGGCAGGGGCGCCCCCGTCATGATCTTGACCGCCTCACCCGGTTCTATTTCCACGTTGGCCAGAGTCCCCGCCCGAACCGTTTCCTTGATCCTTAAAACAACCGGCCCTCCCGGAGAGGCAGAGCCGCAATCCCCGGTTCGAACCGCAAACCCATCCATGGCCGAATTGTCAAAGGCCGGCACAAACTCACTGCTACAC